>CAMPAF010000070.1 GCA_946631535.1 uncultured Verrucomicrobiota bacterium | reverse complement strand
GGCCCGCAGGACGCCGGCAAGCTCAGTCGAGACGTCGTATGGGACGAACAGACCGGGGCCATCACGAACGGCGGGTATTCGAACTTCACCGTCGACAAGGGCCGCCTCGTCGTGGGCGCGCCGGGCGCGACGAACTACGTCAGCGGCATGGTGTTCATCGGTAACCGGACGCAGGCGTACGCGGCCCTGGACATCACGAACGGCCTGTTCAAGCAGGTCGGCGGCGCGGACGACTTCGCGTCGAACGACTTCCTGAAGCACGTCGACTTCGTTGCGGACGAACCGGTCGTGCAGCTGGACTCCCGCTACGCGGGCGGCGTGTTCCGCCTTGCGGAGACGGCCACGCTGGCGGGCGGCTCGACGCTCCGCGCCGCAACGGTGGCGCAGCCGGCCGTTCTTTCCGTCGGCGCGCTCTCGATCGGCGAGACGGCCGGTTTTGCGGCGGACGACGGCGCGACCATCAAGCTTGATTCTGTGAGCGGTGTGCCTTCTTCCGTCACGCTCGACGGCGGCACGTTCGAATTGGGCGCCTTGCCGGAGAACAAGTCCTGGGCGTTTGCCGAGTTGCGTCTCACGCACGGCGCGAAGGTGCGCCTGCCGTCCGGCGGCAGCCTGCGTGTCCACGACGTCTACCTGGACGGCGTGAAGCAGCAGAGCAAAGTCTTCGTGGCGGGCGATGCGCCTTGGTTGCTGTCCGGTAAGGTTGTCACGCGCGAAGGCACGGTCTTCCTCTTACGGTAGCGGCGGCGCTGGATCGGCGGTTAGACCTAATCGGTGCGCACCTAATTTGATGTTCTGAGATTAGGTGCTAAATCAGAATAGTAAATATTTTAGCACCTAATCCTTTATTCTTGGATTAGGTGCTAAAATCCAGTTGCCTATTTCAGCAAATAATGATATAATTTGTGCTGTTTTCCCCGAAAGGAGCTTTTCTATGTTCTATGGACGGAATGACATACTTGACAGATTGATGTCGCTTTTCAAGAAGCGGACATCCTCTCTCGTTACCTGTAGAGGCAGACGCAGGATAGGCAAATCGACCTTGATCGAGGTGTTTGCGCAACGGGCGGACGCGCGCTTCATAAAGATAGAAGGTTTGAAGCCCAGGCCAAAACTCTCAAATGCCGACGAACTTGCCAATTTCGCAGCACAGCTTGCCGCGCAGACTGGATGCGAGACCACTCCGCCCGCAAACTGGCTTAATGCGTTTATCAGGCTTGCTAGGGAGATTGACGATTCGCAGCGCACGGTGGTGCTGTTGGACGAAGTGTCGTGGATGGCTTATTACGACAACATGTTCTCTGGTACGCTCAAAATTGCATGGGACAACTATTTCAAGAAGCATCCTCGGCTGGTGCTTGTCGTCTGCGGGAGCGTGTCCACCTGGATACGGGACAACATAATTGAGGACGGCTCTTTCTATGGCCGACGCTCCCTTGACATCATCGTGCCCGAACTCCCGCTCTCAGAGTGCGTGAAGTTCTGGGGAAAGACGGCATCGCGAATCGACAGGCGCGAGATAATAGATGTTCTTTCAGTGACGGGCGGCGTTCCGCGGTATCTCGAGGAGATCGAACCTGGCGCGACTGCGGTCGAGAACTTGAACAGGCTGTGCTTCCTTCCCAAGAGCCTGCTGCGCGAGGATTTTGACGAGATGTTCAGCGATGTCATAATCAGACAGCCGATGTTCACGGCGACCGTCATGCGTTCTCTCGTGGACGGCGCGCACAGCGTGACGGAGATCGCCAAGTCGCTTGGACTGGAGAAGGGTGGACGCATTTCCGAGGCTCTTTCGCAACTTGAAGAGGCCGGAATTGTCGCTTCGGACAGTGGCAAGAACCCTGAGAGCGGCAAGGACGCAAGAATGGTCAAATACCGTTTGCGCGATAATTATTCGCGCTTCTATCTCAGGTACATCGAGCCGGAGAAGACAGCCATAGACAAGGGAACCTTTGCGCTTGGTTCGCTTGACAGTCTCGACGGGTGGGATTCCGTCATGGGGCTTGCGTTCGAGAATCTTGTCGTGAACAATGTCCGCGCCCTCATGGTTCCGCTTGGCCTTGGAACGGCGCATGTGACGTCGGCCGCTCCGTACAGCCGCGTCGGATCCAGGAACGGCAAGCGAGGTGTTCAAGCTGATTTGCTGGTGCAGACGCACCGGTCAATGTGCGTGGTGGAAGTGAAGCGCCAGCGGGAAATAGGCCGGGACGTCATCGACGAGGTAGAAGAGAAGGTCAGGCGCATTCCGCATCGGGATGGGATATCCGTCCGAACGGCTCTCGTATATGAGGGACATCTTGCTCCGATTGTGGAGGCGGACGGCTACTTCGACGCTGTAATCCCGTTCCGGACGTTGCTGGGCATCTAGCCGCACACGGGAGGTAATTGCAAAACCTCGTCTGCACGATGCAGCAAGGTCGCCTCGGCCTCACCGTTTGGTGTTGCGCATAGGTTGCTAAGGTTTTTTGCGCGATAGTTTCCCGTCGTTCGGAAATATCGGTTATACTATCCGCCAAAGGAATTAGAAGTGGATAGGATCAAGAACATGTTTGCGTGTTGCGCGATCGGCGCGGCAGTGGCCGTGCATGGCGCGTCCGCCCCGATGCCTGCGACGACGCCCGAGGAGATCATCGCTCTCGCGCACCGCACGTACGAGTACGTGGCGCGGAGCGTGCCAGAGAAGGAGCTGTCCGCGCTGAAGGACGAGCTGGCCATTGACGAGAAATGGTACGCGGACGCGAAGAAGGCGAACGACGCGCGCGAGATGCGCAACGCGACGCGCGAGCTCAAGTCCGTGCGCCGCCGCATCCTCTTCAAGCATCCCGACCTCCAGTTCAAGCGGTTGCTGGCCGTGCAGCGCGGGTTACCGTTCTCGCAGGAGTCGGGTACCACGGATCAGTACGTCGGCCGCTGGTCGCGTCCGGGACCCGGCCTCGTGGCGATTGACAACTGGCAGGAGGCGCCGCACAAGACGGTCCTCCTCAAGGACAAGTTGCCCTGGGGCACGGTCCTCAATCCCGATCTGCACTGGGACGGCGACCGCGTCATCTTCGCGTTTTGCGACCACACGCGCAAGCCCGAGGCCGACCCGAAGGCGTGCGGCGCGCCGGCCGTGGTGAAGCTGGAGGATCAGCGCCTCGACTGGCTGCGGCGCGTCGATTCCGGCAACCCGAACTTCGCCTCCCCCGACGGACAGTTCTCCGTGATGCACCACCGCTACTTCATCTACGAGGCGGCGTCGGACGGCAGCTGGGTGCGGCAGCTCACGGGCTGTCCCGGCGACCCGATGAAGACGTGGGAAGGTCGCCAGACGATTCTGCTGGAGGACGCCGATCCTTGCTATCTGCCCGACGGCGGATTCGTGTTCAACTCCACGCGTTGCCAGACGATCGCGCGCTGCCACTCGGGACGCTATGTGCCGGCATGGCTTCTCCACCGCGCGGAGCTGCCGCCGCTCGGCGAGGCCTGCGCGCGGAACATCCGCCAGCTCTCCTGGGGCGAGGCGAACGAGTGGGAGCCCGTGGTGTTGAACGACGGGCGCATCTGCTACACGCGTTGGGACTACATCAACCGCCACGCGGTGTGGTTCTCCAGCCTCTGGACCACGAAGCCGGACGGCACGGCCGTGGGCCACTACTACGGCAACTACTCGAAGACCATCTACACCACCACCGAGGCGAAGCCGATTCCCAATTCGCCGCTCGTGGTGGCCACCGCCGCGCCGCATCACCTCTTTTCGTGCGGTTCACTCGTCTTGATCGACACGCGCAAGGGCGAGGACGGCGAGGCGCCGCTCACGCGTCTCACGCCGGAGTGTCCGTTCCCAGAGTCCGAGGGCTGGAAGGGCAACGGGGTGTGGTGCGGGCCGATGCCCGTGAACGACACGCTGTTCTTCGCGTCCTACTCGCCCGACACGACCCAATACCCGAAAGGGCATCCGCGCTTCCATTCGCACGACTGGACGGCGGCGTGGCCCGATCCGCGCTCGTTCGGCGTGTGGCTCGTGGACACCCTTGGCGGACGCGAGCTGATTTACCAGGACTCCGAATGGAGCACCTTCAACCCAATTCCGCTTGTGAAGCGTCCGAAGCCGCCTGCGCTCGTCTCCACGTTGCCGCCGGCGGAGAAGGCGCCGCCGACGGGTCTCTGCTACGTGGAGAACGTCTACGACGCGCGCGTGGAACTGCCGAAGGGGAGCGTGAAGGCGCTGCGGATCAACCGTCTGTTCAACCAGGGGCCGGTGCGCCATTGGTCGTGGAACCAGGGTGGCGACCTCGACATCTACAAGGAATCGCTCGGCACGGTGCCGGTGGCGGCGGACGGCTCGGCGGCGTTCCGCATCCCGGCCGAGATGCCGATCCAGCTTCAGGCGCTCGACAAGGACGGCATGGCGATCTACACGATGCGCTCCTTCATCTACGCGCAGAAGGGCGAGATCCAGGGCTGCACGGGCTGCCATGAAAACAAGATGGCGAGCGTCGCGCCCGCGAAGATGCCCGCGAACAGGCGCGTGTACGATCCGGCGCCGGAAGTCGATCTCGGCTACCACGGGCCGTTCAGCTACCCGCGCAGCGTCCAGCCGATCTTCGACCGGCACTGCATCTCCTGCCACGGGCTCGGCAAGGCGCCGGACTTCATCGGCACGAACGGCATCCAGCGTCTCGTGAAGGACAAGCAGGTGTCCTTCGCGAAGTCCTACGCCGAGACGGTGGAGTCGAAGCCCTACGACTACTTTGCCGCGCCGAGTCCGCTCACGAAGCGCCTCAGGGCCGGGCACGGCGGCGCGAAGCTCTCGCCGGACGAGTGGAAGACGCTAATCCTCTGGATGGACTTCAACGTGCCGGAATGGAACATCGGCGGCGGCTACAGCTGGAACCGTCCCGAGCTGCGCGAGACCGATCCCGAAGGCGAGAAGCGCCTGCGCGCGGCGATCCGCGAGAAGCTGGGGGATGAAATCGCCGCCCAGCCGTTCGAGGCGCTCGTGAACCGGGGCGACGAGACGAAGAGCCGCATCCTGTGGCTCGTGAAGCCGGAGGACCGCGCCGCGTTCCTCGCGCTCGTGCGCGGTTCGCTCGCCAACTCCCGGTGGCACGACATCGACGGCACGTGCGGTCGTCCCGTGGAGGCCGGCTGCGAATGCAACAGCTGCTGGGTGCGACGCGGTGGATTCAACAGGGCAGCCGACAGGTAATCGGACTATGGTATGTCTTTCGGCCCCGCGCATCGCCCTTGGAGCGTAGCTTCCGTGCGCTTGACGTACAAGGGCACGATCAACGGCCACGAGGTGATCCGCGGCTGGTTCAACCCGCGCCTGCCCGCGTTCGTGGGGGAACACCACGCGATACGCTAACATGAAATCTGCTGCACTGACTGTCACAGTCACTGTTTCGCCTGGTCCGCCTTCAGCTGGATGCGGACGATGCGGGTGGCGTCGAGGCGGCGCACGGAGAACGTGAGATCCTTCTTCTCCTTGATCATCTCGGAGAAGCGGATGACGGAAGGCACCGGCTCGCCGTTCACGGACGTGATCACCTCGAAGGGGCGGAGTCCGGCCACGGCGGACGGGCTGCCAGGCTGCATCTTCGAGATGACTACGCCCGGCGCGTCGTTCGCGAGCTTGAGGAATGCGCGCACCTCGAATGTGAGGTCCGCCGCCACGAGGCCGAGCGTGCGGTTGCGGATCCGGCGCGCCGTGCGGTAGTGGACTGGCGCCTGCTCCAGCACGAGCTCTTCCTCGCGCTTCTCGCCGTTCGAGACCCATGCGACCACCACCTTCGTGCCGATGCCCATCCTCGTGAACACCTCGTTCACGCCTTCCTCGACCTGCGGCCAGGGCGTGGCGCTGATCCGGTCGAACGCCGATACGGGAAGGTGCTCGAAGAGGTTCTCGATGTCCATCCCGAAGTCGCGGTCGCGCGTGTCCAGCTTCTCGCGGCGCTCGCTCGACTTGCGTCGCACCCACAGCAGCACGTCTCCCTCCTTGATGCCGACCCTTGCGGCGGGCGTGTTCGCGTAGACCTTGCCGACAAGGGAGCCGCGCCCTCCGTCCTGCGAGAGATAGCCCAGCACCTTCTTCTCTCGCGCGAGCTCCTTCGTCATCGCCTGCGTCTCGACGCCGATCCAGGCAATGCGGATGCGGTCCTTGCCCTTGCGCACGGAGAACTCGGGGTCGAAGTCGCGCGCCTCGACCAGTCGTGCGAGCCTGCTCCCAGAAATCACAGTGCGGGAACGCCAGCTGTCCCATGACGCTCCGGCGGCACGCGTGTTGCCGCCCATGGCCGCTATCTCGCCCGAGGCGAGCAGAAGCAGGTAGCCGTTGGTCTCGGGGGCTTCGTTCGGCGCTATGACGTCGCCGTGGACGCGCTTGAAACCTGTGATCTTGCGCGGGGCGAGCGATATCTGAACCTTCCCGTTCCTGTTCTTCGGCTTTGCGAGGTAGACCGTCTGGCGCATAAGCGTCTCCGCCTCGCCGGCGGCGAAGCGAACGGGCTCCACGCCGTCTGGCGTCTTGCCGTCGGCGAAGCGCAGCAGGAAGATGCCGTATTCGGCGAACGCGCCGACGAACTCGAGCGGGACCTTTTTCCCGCCGGGAAGGGTGGCCTCCATCTTGTCGAGGGCGGCGATCTTCCCCGAATTCAGGTTGAGCGGCACTAGAACGTCACCGTCAGAAAGGGCGATGCCGAACGTGTCGACGTCGCCTGTCGCCTTGCTGTCGTCGTCGGAAGACGAGAAGAACATCCGGCTGGAGTTGCTTTTCTTCTCCTCGTCGATGTGGAGATAGACGGGCAGCACGGACGTGAGGAGCCGCTTCTCGAGCGCCGCGATGCGCGCCTCCCGCTCGGCGAACGGCTCACCGCGCCAGGCGGACGGGGGCTTCGGCAAGATGTCGTCGAGCTTTCTGTCCAGACGCATCTGGACGGAGACGGCGCGGTTCGAGGCGTCGACCACGATGGTGTTCGGCGTGGCCCCGCACCAGCACTCGCCGGTGGCCGGGTAGTGGGTGAAGCTTCGGTTGACCTTGCGCATGCCGGCCTTGACGCGTCCGTCCACATCGGTGACCAGATGGAACAGTGACGGCTCGTTGGTGGCGTCTCCCGTGAAGGCGAGCGGACGCGCACCGGCGAGAGGACATTCCGTCTCGAGCAGGACGGCGTTCTCGTCCGGGTAGCATGTGACCGGACGCGCGGGCGTCGCGTTGGTGCCGCAGACGACCTCCAGTCCGTCCAGCCAATCCGCGCGCAGGGCGAGGTCCTGCACCAGCACGCGGTTGTTCGCCACCACGAAGCCAGCGACGAGGCAGGGGAGCTCCTTCTCGTTGTCTTTTGAGACATGCAGGCTGGTGTTGCCGCAGGCTGGGCAACGGTATTGCATCCAGGCGTCCGGTGGCGAACCGTCCTGAAGCGTCTTCATCCGGAAGCGCACGTTGACGGTGCTGGGGGCGTATTCAGTCGCCATCGCGCGCACGCGCGCCGCCTGCTCGGCGGATTCCTCCTCGGGGGACTTCTCCGGCTTGTCCGCCGCGATGATTGCCGCGAAAGGTGCGAGCGCGGCCAGCGTCATGATTGCCTTCTTCATTCCAGCACCTCCTTCTCGGTGTCTTCAAGGTAGTTGAGCACGACCTGGGCCTTGCGTCCGCGCCGAAGCACTTCGATGTTCGCGCGCGAGCGGTCCGGCAGGTCCTTCATGGCCGCATCGTAGATGGCGGAGAGCGTATCGAGCGTCTTCACGGGCTTGCCGTCCCACGAGACGATCACGTCCTTCTCCTTGAGCCCCGCGCTCCAGGCGTTGCCGTCCCAGGCGACCGCGCTCACGAAGAGACCGCCGTCCTCGGCGAAGAAGGCGAGGTCTGGCGTGTCGAAGCGGTTGATCTCCTTGGCGGTGAATCCCCAGCGCTCGAACGCCTTCTGGGCGCCCTCGACGCGGCCCTTCTCCGTCGGCGCGAAGCGGAAGGTCCGCTCTTGGCCGCCGCGGACGACGGTGAAGGCGACCTCCTTGTCGAACGCGAGCCGGCCGAGGTGCCGGTTGAACGCGGGGAGGTCCTCGCTGTTGACCACCGTGACGGGCGCGCCGTCCACGGCCACGATGCGGTCGTTAGGCAGGAGGCCGGCCTTGCGTGCCGGGCTGCCGGCGTCGGTGCCTGCCACCACGACGCCGTTGGTGGAGGGGAAGTACATGTCGTGGTTGAAGTCGTGTAGCGGCTGGAGGTTGAGTCCGAACCAGGCCCAGTGCGCGTTCCCGTGCTCGCGCAGGCGCGGCAGGACCTCTAGGATTGTGGGGGAGGGGATCGTGAACGCCTGTCCGCCGAAGAGGTTGCCGCGCGTGTTGAGGCCGACCACGCGGCCTTGCGTGTCGACGAGCGGCCCGCCCGAGTTGCCGGGGGCGATCGCGGCGTCGGTCTGGTACCACAGTGTGTACTGGCCGCACCCCTCCAGATACCGGTCGGTGCAGGAGATGATGCCCATCGTCACGGAGCGGGCAAGGCCCCACGGGGCGCCCATCGCAAGCACAACGTCTCCCACCGTCATGGGCTCGGGCGCGAGCGTGGCGGCGGTGAACGGGGGCGTGTTGGACGGGCAGTCGAGCTTGAGGAGCGCCACGTCCAGGTCCTTGTCGCTGCCGAGAGTCTTCGCGGTGTAGGCCGTGCCGTCGGAGAGCTGGCAGCGGATCTCCGTGGCCTTGTCCACCACGTGGTGGTTGGTGAGCAGCTCGCCGTCGGGGGAAATGACGACCCCGGAGCCCGAGACGACCTGCTTCTCGTTCTTTCCGCCCTCGAGCGCCTCGCGCACGACGCGGATGTAGGCGAGCGTCGGGAACACCTTCTGCCGCGCCTCGAGGATGACGCCGCGGAATCCGTTGTCGCCTGCGTCGGTGGTGCGGCAGCCTGCCGACAGCAGGCAGGCCGCAAGCGCGGCTACGCTTCCGGCGTGAAGCGCGCTGCGCACGAGTGGTCTGGTCATGTCTGTTCCTTTCATTTGCGCCATCCGTGCTTGTCGGCGAAGTCCATGTAGACGCCCCAGTCGTAGGGCGTGAGGTCGTGCTTGCCGGTGCGGATGTGGTAGGAGATGTCGCCTTCCTGCTGGGGCGTGTCGGGGTCGGGGAAGCCGCACGAGACGAATCCCTGGCGTCCGAAGATTGTCCAGGCAGGTGTGGCGTAGCGTGCGGTGCAGTATTCCCCATACGGTCCGGCGTGCGGGTCCTGGGTGGCGGAGCCGATGCACACGAGGCGCGGCGCGATGAGTCCGACGAGCATGTGCTGGTCAAAGGGGACCTGGGCGTCGAGGTTCACCCACCGCGTGTAGTTGCGGCAATACCAGAACTGGTGCGAGGAGACGGAGTCGACGATTCGCTCCGCGTCCGGCAGGTCGACGTGGTGCAGCTTGGCGCCGCCCGTGCCGGAGCAGCTGGAGACGGCCATCGCGAAGCGTTCGTCCCATGCGGCCGCCACGAGGGCGGTCTTGCCGCCGCGCGAGTGGCCGATCACCGCCACGTGCTTGGCGTCGAGCGTCGGTTCGGTCTCGATCCAGTCGAGGACGCGGCTGGCTGCCCAGGCCCACACCGAAAGCGCGCCCCAGGAGTTCTTCGGACGGTACTGGCGTTCGACGTCCTCGAACGCCGCGAACGCGCCGCGCGTGTTGCCGTGCTGCTTGTCGGGCGCGACGTCGCTCGTGTGGAACGCGACCGTGGCGTAGCCGCGCGCCACAATCTCCTCCGCCGGCCAGAATCCGCTCTTCACCCGGCGCGTAGGGTCGATGTTCTCCGCGGGCGAGCGGTTGCAGATGAACACGAACGACGGCGCGGGCTTCTGCGCACGCGGGATGAACGCCGTGCAGACGAAACTGTTCGTGCCGAACCTTCCGCCGTATTCGATGCGGATGCGCTTGCGCACGGCCTTGCCGTCCATCATCACGGCATCCGGCTCGGCGGCGGAGAACACGAGATGGGGCGGACGCTCGACAGGGCGCACCCCGTAGACCTCCTTGGCGAGAAGGTCCTTCAGCTCGGGACGGCGCTCAGCGGTCCACTTGGTCGGGTTCATGGAGTAGGGGTCGAAGAGGCGCGGCACGTTGCGCGGCTCGGCGATCTCGATCGCGCCGACGGCGAGGGAAAGGAGCGCCGTGACGGCGAGGGTTGTGCTTGTTGTCGCATTCATGGAATGAATTATACCATATCCTGCCGGACAGGCCGGGGGTTTGCTATAATACGCCCATGAACAGATTTGCGTTTTCATGTATCCTGGCGCTTGTCGCGGCTGCAGCGGTCGCGCAGGTGAAGGAGCTGGGCTCCGGACGCGAGGTGATGTGGGACATGGACCGCATCGCGGCGCTGGGCGGCGGCGCGGCGCTTGAGCTGCACCGGCCCGAGCAACGCGAGGTGTCGATGGTCTACGACGCGCCGTGGGAGGGGAACGTGTGCTGCTACCACACCGTGCTGCGCGACGACAAGAACTACAAGATGTACTATCGCGGCAGCGCGTACAGGCTGCCCGGCTACAAAAACCACCAGGTGGTCTGCTACGCGGAGAGCGTCGACGGCATCGTCTGGCGTAAGCCGAAGCTCGGCCTCTGCGAATACGACGGCTCGAAGGAGAACAACATCATCCTCAAGAACGACGGCAAGCAGGCGGCGCACAACTTCTCGCCGTTCTTCGACCGCAACCCCGCCTGCAAGCCCGACGAGAAGTACAAGGCTGTCGCCGGCGAAGGCAAGAGCGGGCTTGCCGGATTCGTCTCGCCCGACGGCATCCGCTGGAAAAAGATCGGCGACAAGCCGCTCATCACCAAGGGCGCGTTCGATTCGCAGAACATCGTGTTCTGGGACACGGCGCGCGGCTGCTACGTGACCTACTACCGCACGTTCTGGAAAGGACCCGGCGGCAAGAGTCTGCGCGGCATCCAGTGGGCGACCTCAAAGGACTTCCTGACGTGGAGCGACCCGCAGTGGGTGACGTACGAAACGGACTCGCCGAACGACCAGCTCTACACGAACGCGATCCATCCCTACGATCGCGCGCCGGGAATGTACGTGGGCTTCCCGAAGCGTTTCACCGAGGGACGCTGCACGGCGTACGACAAGAGCGGCGCGGGCGGCATCCCCGGCGTCTCCGACGGCGTGTTCATGTCGAGCCGCGACGGCGCGCGCTTCCGGCGCTGGAGCGAGGCGTTCCTGCGTCCGGGGCTCCAGCACGAGCGCTGGATCAACCGCAACAACATGATCGCGTGGGGATTCGTGCAGACGAA
>CAMPAF010000069.1 GCA_946631535.1 uncultured Verrucomicrobiota bacterium | reverse complement strand
CGGTCCAACCGCACGGTCGCCGAGGTCATGGCCGAGGCCGCAAAGGCGCGCGGAGTGCACGCGGGGAAGGCGGACGGCCTTCCGCAGCCGTGGGCGCTCTGAGGGTGGGGGCCGGGGGGCCCCTCCCCGCCGAGCCCGCCCGTCGGCGGCATAGTGCCGCCACATCAAACCCGCCTCCCGCGAGGGGGTGGTCATCGAGCAACGGAGGCGCCGCATGGATGCCGCAGGCTTCGACTTCGGCGACTTCGGCGGCGCCATGGACTTCGAGTTCTGCCTGGACGGCTTCGACGTCTCGGAGAACGTGGAGCCCACGCAGGCCGCGTTCTACACGAGGCCGACGATCATGCGCCCGCAGCCCGTGGCCTACGAGCGCGCCGAGGAGTTCGCGGCGGCGCTCGACCTGTCGACCGACTCCGAGACGTTCGCGTTCGTGAGCGGCAACTTCGTGTTCGGCGACTTCATGGAGGCGCTGGTCGACCTGGGCAAGCTGAGCGTCAAGCGCATGTCGATCATGACGCTCTCGATGAACGACGAGAACATCGACTCTATCCGCAACATCTGCGAGTGGGAGGGCGTCGAGTCGCTGGGCATCGTGCTCTCCGACTACTGGTACGCACACGAGCGCAAGGGCCTCGTGCCCTATCTGTTCCAAGAGCTCGACATCGACGGCATGGAGCTGCGCGTCGGCTTCGCGGGCGTCCACTGCAAGACGTGGACGGTCGAGACGCGAAACGGCCACCACCTCACCGTGGAGGGCAGCGCGAACCTGCGCAGCAGCCGAAACATAGAGCAGGTGCACATAAGCCCCGACGAGGGGCTCTACGGGTTCGTGAC
This sequence comes from uncultured Verrucomicrobiota bacterium, assembly GCA_946631535.1. Next base: position 10,430 of record CAMPAF010000069.1, on the reverse strand, counting down.
CGGCTTCACCGAGAAGGTCATCTCGATCTACGACGTGGTGAACGCCGAGTCGCGCAGGAAGAAGAGCGTCAGAGGAGGAGAGCTATGGCAAGCGGTAGCGGAAACGGCGGCGGCGGTTCCCGGGGACGAGGGAGCGGCAGCGGCGGCAGCGCGAGGCAGCGCAGGAGCAACCGCTCCGGGCGCAGGCGCCGCGACACCATGACGGTGCGCAACGGCCAGATCGACTGGACCGACATCCCGTTCTAAGGACGGCGAAGATGGCAACGATGGACGACATCCTGCGGTGCGTCCCCGAGCATGAGCGCGACCATGTGCGCACGCTCGTGGACGACGCCGAGTTCATGCGGCGCAAGCTGGAGGAGACGCGCAAGGGCATCGCCAAGCAGCAGGTCGTCATCCCCTACGACAACGGCGGCGGGCAGATGGGCATCCGCCTCAACCCCGCGTTCACGGGCTACGAGGCGCTGCTGAAGAGCTACTCCGCCACCATGCGCGAGCTCCGCGAGCTCGTCGACAAGTACGCCGAGAAGGCCGATGCCGCGCAGGCGGAGACCCCGCTCATGCGCATCCTAGCCGACGCGGACGCGCTGGCATGCTAGGCGACCAGACGCCTACCTACTCGTGGTGCGCGTCCTACGACCGCACGGAGGGCAAGCTCGCCGCCGCGCTCGCCGACGCCTACGGCCTGCCGCCGCATCCGTGGCAGCGCACGATGCTCAACGACTGGCTGGCGCTGGACGACGCTGGCAGGCTGCTCAACAGCCTGTGCGTGCTGCCCGTTCCGCGCCAGAACGGCAAGACGGGCGTCTGCGACCCGCGCGAGACGTGGGGCCTCGTCCACCGCGGCGAGGCGATCCTCCACACGGCGCAGGAGTACCAGACGGCCAAGAAGGCGTTCGACCGCCTGCGCGCGAAGTTCGGCGAGTGCCGCAACGACCCGCGCGCGCGGTTCCCCGAGCTGAACAGGCTCGTGAAACGCTACACCACGAGCGCCAACCAGATGGTGCTCGACCTCACCAACGGCGCCCACATCGAGTTCCGCACGCGCGGCTCCAACTCCGACATGGGGCGCGGCGGCACGTTCGACCTCGTGGTGATCGACGAGGCGCAGAGCTACACCGACGCGCAGGACGCGGCGCTCTCGCCGCTCAACAGCGCGGCGCCGCACGGCAGCCCGCAGACCATCCTCATGGGGACGGTGCCCGACCCCGCCGCCGCCTACAAGGGCGAGCGGTTCGCGTCCATCCGCTCCATGCTCCACGACGACCCCTACGCGGGCGCCTGCATCCACGAGTGGTCCGTCCCCGAGATGGGCGACCCGATGGACGTGGCGCGCTGGTACCGCGCCAACCCGTCGCTGGGCTACCAGCTGCTGGAGTCGGCGCTGGAGCGCGACGCCCGCATCATGGCGCCCGACGCGTTCGCGCGCGAGCACCTGGGATGGTGGCCCGAGCGCACGGTGCTGCTCGACCTGCCGATAAAGCAGGCCGACTGGGCGGCATGCGAGGGCAGGTCGCCCGAGCGCGGCGGCATCGTCTGCTACGCCGTGAAGTTCAGCCCCGACGGCTCGACGGGCGCCATGGCGGCGTGCCATCGCAGGGAGGGGCGCGCGCCGTTCGTCTACATCGTCGAGGCGCGCTCGCTCGCGGGCGGGCTCGGATGGTTCGTGGACTCGCTTTCCAAGGTGGCTGGCGAGGCCGCCCAGATCGTCATCGACGGCCAGAGCAACGCGCAGGCGCTCAACGACCGCCTGCTCGCCGCCCACGTGCCGCGGCAGTGCATCATCCGCCCGAGGACGGGCGACGTGATAGCCGCCTGCTCGTCGTTCGCCAACGCCGTCAAGGAGCGCGCCGTGGAGCACTACGGCCAGCCGCTGCTCGACGCGAGCGCCACGGGGTGCACCCGCAGGCGCATCGGCTCAAACGGCGGCTGGGGCTTCCAATCGGAAGACGACGCCGACGCCACGCTCGTCGAGGCCGCGTGCCTCGCGTACTGGGCGGCCATGACGACCAAGCGCAAGCCCGGAAGAAAGGCCATAGTCAGATGATCAAGCTACCGATGCAGGTCTCGGCGGCGGGCGGGCTCCGCGACGCCGACCGCGACCTCGTGCGCAGGCTCGTGGACGAGTGGGAGCGCCACTCGCGCCGCAACGAGCTGCGCCACGCCTACTACATCATGCACAACAGGCTCGTCGACCTCGGCATCAGCGTGCCGCCCGAGCTGCGCAACCTCAACGCCGCGTGCGGATGGGGCAAGAAGTGCGTGGACGTCATGGTCGAGCACAGCAAGTTCGACGGCTTCACCGCCGCCGACGCCGACGTGCAGGCCGAGCTCGACGCCATGCAGCGAGCCAGCAGGATGCGCACGCTCTACCGCAAGGCCGCGACCTCGGCGCTGGAGCAGTGCTTTGCGCTGTGGTTCGTCTCCGCCGACGACGACGGGACGCCGCGCGTCCACGCCTACCCCGCGAGCTGGTGCGGCGTCACGTGGGACTACGCGGCGGGCGACATAGAGGCCGCGTGCTTCATCGTATCCATGCGCAAGGTGCGCGGCGGCGGGCTCGTGCCCGACTGGGTGAACGTGGCGACCGCCGAGAACCTCATCCGCATCCGCCGCGACGGCGGCGCATCCTGGACGGCGGAATATGAGCCACATGGGCTCGGGCGCGTCCCGTGCTTCGCGATGGCATACGAGCCGACGCTCCAGCGCCCGCTCGGCGCGTCGCGCATCACCCGCGAGGTCATGGGCTACATCGACTCGGCGGTGCGCGCCAACGTCAACGAGGAGATAGCCTCCGCGTTCGCGGCATCCGCGCAGAAGTACCTGCTCGGCACCGACGGCGACCCGTTCGAGGCCGTGAGCCGCTGGGACGCCTACATCGGCAACATCTTCAATATCGACCGCGACGAGAACGGCGACGTGCCGACCTACGGCCAGCTGCCGCAGCCGAGCATGCAGCCGCTCTCCGACCATTGGCGCCTGCTCTGCGGGCGCATGAGCGCCGCGACGGGCATCCACGTCTCCCAGTTCGGGCAGGTGCACGACCAGCCCTCGTCGAGCGACGCCATCTACGCGGAGAACGAGCCGCTCATCCTCAAGGTCAAGGACTGGAACGAGGACGCGGGCGACGTGCTCTCCGACGTGGCCGTCGCCATGCTCGCCACCGAGCGCGGCACCACGTTCGCCGAGGCGCGCAGGGAATCGCCCGCCATCATGGCGCGGTTCCGCAACCCGGCCATGCCCACGCTCGCGCAGCAGACCGACTCCGCCGTCAAGATCGCGTCGATGGTGGACGGCTTCTCGTCCACTCCGACGTGGTGGGAGCTCAACGGCTTCTCGCAGGAGGAGAGCGAGCGCATCGACCGCGAGCTCGCGCGCGTGAACGCGAACCGCACGCTGCTCGACTTGATGGGGGCATCGGATGGCGACGATAACGCGCTCTAAGCTCGCAGCCTACAGGCGCGCGGTGCAGGCGGCGCAGGGAAACGCCGCGGAGGCGGCGCGCAGGGCGCTCGCGAGATGGGATGCGGCCAATCCGGCCGCCACCGTCGAGCAGGCCCGCGAGGCCGCCATCCGCATCGCGCAGGCCGCGGTGGACTCCTACGGCGGCGCGGCATCCAGCGCGTCGTGCGCGCTCTTCGACTCCGTGATGGAGGCCGAGGGCGTGAATGTCGGCGCCGCCCGCATGGCGTCGACCGCCGCGAGGCGCGGCGCCGTCGAGGGCACCGTGCACCGCGTGGCGGGGGCGCTGGACGGCTCGCCCGAGTCGTTCGAGGCGTTCTCGCAGGCCATCGGGCAGCTCGCATCCCGCGAGGTCAAGCTGGCCGCCGACCTCACCGTGGAACAGAACGTGGAGCGCGCCACCAAGACCAGAGCCGGACGCAGGGTGCGCTATGCGCGCGTCCCGGGCGGCGCCGACCCGTGCGCATGGTGCGCCATGCTCGCGAGCCGCGGCTTCGTGTACATGAGCGCCGAGAGCGCATCGGCGGCGAGCCACCACCACTGCTCGTGCTCCATCGTGCCGGGCGTGAGCGGCTCGACGAAGGTGGACGGCTACGACCCCGGCTACTACAAGGGCGTCTGGGCGTCCAAACGCTGAGCGATTCTAAGGCGTTCCAAGGCTTTGGAAGATGCGCCCCCGACTCGGGGGCGTCTTCATGTGAGAGCACGCCCGAAACGGGCGCAGGATGCCCCGAAACGGGGCGGGAAGGACGGCATCGATGGCAGACGAGAACATCCAGCAGACGCAGCAGGGGGACGGCGCCGCAACGGAGCCCGACTGGAAGGCCATGTACGAGCAGGCCGCCGCGGATGCGGAGAAGTGGAAGACCATGAGCCGCAAGAACGAGGCAAAGGCCAAGGGCAACGCGGACGCCGCGGAGCAGCTGGCCGACCTCTCCGAGCGCCTAGCCGCCATCGAGGCGGAGAACGGGGCGCTCAAGGCGCAGGCGGCGCGCACGGAGCTCGTCTCCAAGGTCGCCGCATCGACGGGCGTGCCCGAGGCCATCGTGGCATCGCTCGCCGCGAACGACGAGGACGCGCTGACGCGGGCCGCGACGGCCATCGCCGAGTCGTTCAAGCCCAAGGGCGGCGCCCCCAAGGCGCCCGAGGCGGGACGGTTCCCGCAGGACGGCGCGGAGCACGACGACATCCACGAGCTCGCGCGCCAGCTTTTCAACCGCAACTAAGGAAGGAGCGCCACCATGGCAGCTACCGGCACCAGCAGCTTCATCAACGCAAACTTCACCCTCCCCGGCGAGATCGCCGAGGGCATCTGGAAGAAGGCCCAGTCCCAGTCCACCATCGCCCGCCTCGCGGGCGCGCAGCCGCAGAAGTTCGGCAAGACCAACGTGATGGTCCTCTCCGCCGCCCCCAAGGCCGAGCTCGTGGGCGAGTCCGCCCAGAAGGGCGAGACCCCCTCGACCTACGCCAGCAAGGTCGTGACCCCGCTCAAGCTCCAGGTCACCATGCGCGCGTCCAACGAGGTCATGTGGGCCGACGAGGACTACCAGGTCGGCATCCTCGCCGACATGGCCGAGAACGCGGGCATCGCGCTCGGACGCGCCCTCGACATCGTGGGCTACCACAAGATGAACCCGCTCACGGGCACCGTCTCGCAGGCCGTGGCCGAGGGCATCTGCGACACCACCAACAGCGCCACCCTCGCCAGCGGCAAGTACGACGCCGCCATCGAGGCCGCAGCGGGCCTCGTCATCGCCGACGGCTACACCCCCACGGGCATCGCGCTCGACCCCGTGTGCGCCTACGGCCTCGGCTCGCAGCGCGACGGCGAGTCCCGCAAGCTGTACCCCGAGGTCGGCTTCGGCACCAACATGACCAGCTTCCTCGGCATCAACGCAGCCGTGGGCGACACCGTGTCCGCCAAGCAGGAGGCGGCAACCGCCACCAACGTGCTCGCCATCGTGGGCCAGTTCGACGCGTTCCGCTGGGGCGTCCAGCGCGACATCGCCGCCCACCTCATCGAGTTCGGCGACCCCGACGGCCTCGGCGACCTCCAGCGTCTGAACCAGATCGCCATCCGCGCCGAGATCGTCTACGGCATCGGCATCATGGACCTCGACGCGTTCGCCAAGGTCGTCTCCGCCTAAAGGAGGGCGCCATGCGCTACATCCACATCCCGACGGCCACGCCCGTCGAGTGCGACCGCGAGCTCGACCCCGCCCTCTACAGGAGGGTGGACGGGCCCGCGCCCAAGGCGGAGCCCAAGCCCGCGCCCAAGCGCAGGGCATCCAAGCCCAAGAAGGCCGCAGAGTAAGGAGGCCGCCATGGAGGCGTTCGCAACCGTGGAGCAGCTGGAGGCGGGCTGGCGCGCCCTCTCGGAGGACGAGCAGGCCGTCGCGTCCGAGCTGCTCGACCGCGCCTCGGCGCAGCTCGCGTCCATGCTCTCGCAGAAGGGCATCGCGATCGTGGACGGCGACGAGGTGCAGCAGACCAACCTCTGCACCGCCGCCTGCAACATGGTGCGGCGCTCCATGGCGTCCTACGGCGCCGAGGGCGTCCAATCCATGCAGCAGAGCATCGGCAGCACCAGCGCGTCCGTCACGTGGAGCAACCCCGACGGCGCGTTCTATCTGAGCAAGAACGACAAGATCGCGCTCGGCCTGCTCGGCAGCGGCGGGTACCGCAGCGTGCGCGCCCGCACGTTCGCCGACGGGGAGGCGGTCTAGATGCTCTCGGGCATGCCCATGCTCGGCGGCATCCGCCTCGCCCCGCTGCCCGCGTCCGTGCTGCCGTCCACCATCTCCGTGCGCGAGCGCGTCGAGGACGACGAGCACGGCGGCTCCTACGGCAACGCCTACTCCATCGCCAACGTGCGCTTCGAGCGTTCCGCGGCCATAACCGCCGAGACGGCGGCGGGCGCGCAGGGCGGCTACGTCATCGCCACGGGCATGAAGGGCCGCATCTTCATCGACGCCGAGAACAGCCCGGGCGCGCGGCAGATCGCCGAGGGCGCCCGCGTCTCCGTCGACGGCGGCGAGCCCATGGAGGCCGTGACGGTCAGCCGCTACGACAACGCCGACGGCACCTGCCACCACTGGGAGGTGGACGTCCGATGAGCGGCGGCACGTTCAAGTGGTACCCAGCCGCCCGCGCGCAGCTTGAGCGGGCGTTCCTGGGCGCGCTCACGCAGACCGCCGACGACATCGCCAAGGACGCGGAGCGGCGCGAGGTCGTGCCGCACGCCGAGGGCGCGAGGAAGCAGGGCCACACCGCGGGCAGGCTCGCGTCCAGCGTCGAGGTCATGCCCGCCAAGGGCGCCAAGGGCGCGCGCATCCAGTGGAGCGCGCCGTTCGCCGCCCGCGCCTACTTCCACCCCGAGTGGGAGTTCTCGCAGAACGTCCACGGCGCCGCCAAGGGCCGCTGGATGGACGACTACATGGACGGCGGCGAGCTCTCGGGCTACGCCCGCGACCGCTACCGCGCCAACCTCGGAGGGACGGGGGTGCTGTTCAAGTGACCATCGACGACGTGATGCAATGGCTGAAGTCGCTCGGCGCCCCGCAGGGCGTCGGCGGCTGGACCATGGCGCGGCTCGACTCCGCCAAGGAGCGCCGCATCGGCGTCTGGCAGCGCCCCATGCGCGACGGCATGCAGGTCGCCCTCGGGCGCGCGACGCTCGATCGCGTGAAGCACGTCCAGCTGCTCGTGCACTGGACGGGCAACGCCCACGAGACCGAGCTGGCGGCGCAGGCGCTCTACGACGCCATAGCCGCGGCGGACCATCCCACCATCGGCGGCGAAGCCGCCACGTTCATCGACCTCATGACCCCCGAGCCCGTCGACGTCGGAGCCGACGAGGGGGGCATCTTCGAGCGCAGCATCTGGCTCGACATCCATCACCAACCGATCTAAGGAGGCATCATGCCCACCAACGTCACGGGCGTCTACCCCGTCCTCGAGAACCAGTTCCAAGTCGACGTCTCCAGCACCGACACCGCATCCTTCAAGAACATCGCCGACATGGAGACGTTCAGCGTATCCATCGACAACAACGTGGAGGAGTGGACGCCCTTCACCACCGAGGGATGGACGCGCCGCCTCATGACGGGCAAGTCCATCACCATCACCGTCTCCGGCAAGCGCAACGTCGGCGACGACGGCAACGACTTCATCGCCGGGCTGTTCATGAAGAACGGGCGCGACGCCGAGTGCGACTTCAAGTGGACGTTCCCCGACGGCGCCACCCTCACCTTCGCCGACGCCGTGGTCAACGTGACCAACATGGGCGCGGGCGACTCCACCGAGGTCGCGCCGCTGGAGTTCGAGATCATGTCCAACGGCAAGCCGACCTACACGGCGGCTTAGCAAAGACGGGCGGGCGCGGCACCACATGGCCGCGTCCGCCATTTTTGGAAAGCAGTTCTGCATAAAAGGGGGAAGGAAATGCAAAATACGATCGACCTCACGGGCAAGCTGGGCATCGGCGAGAAGGCGCGCATAGTCGTCGCGGAGGGCGTGGAGCTGGAGGTGGACGACTCGGCGCCGACGGTGCTGCGCGTCCTCGACCTCATCAAGGACGGCACCGACCTCGCAGCGGCGATGGAGGCGTGCCGCCTGTTCTTCGGCAAGCGCGGCATGTCGCAGCTCGAATCGCTGAAGGTGCCGCCCGCGGGTTACGTCAAGGTGCTCGAAGCCGCCGTCGAGCTCGTGATGGGCGGCGGCGACGCGGGAAACGCGGAGACCCCGGCTACAGCCTAGTCGGGGACTTCGGCCTCATCGTGGCGTCCATGCGGCAGCAGTACGGCCTGCGCATCCAGTCGGACGAGTTCGCCTCCATGGGCTGGGACGAGTTCTGCGACCTGCTCTCGGGGCTCAACGAGGACACCCCGCTCGTCAAGGTCGCGCGCATCCGCACGGAGAGCGACCACGAGCGCATCCGCGCCATGACGCCCGAGCAGCGCCGCATGCGCGCCGAGTGGCAGCGCGGGCGCGCCAAGAGGCGCACCGAGCAGGAGACGCTGGCATTCGTCGCCATGATGCAGGCGGCGTTCGCGAGCGCCTACGGCAGTTAGAGGAGGAGCAATGGCATCATCGGCAGGCGCCGTATACGTCGACGTCAAGGCCAACACGGGCAGCTTCGAGAAGTCCATGAGCGGGCTCGGCTCCGTCGCCACGAAGATAGGCGGCGTGATCGCGGGCGCGCTCTCCGCCAAGGCCATAGCAGACTTCGCCATGCAGTGCACGGAGGCCGCGTCCGCGCTGACCGAGGTGCAGAACGTGGTCGACCAGGTGTTCCCGACCATGGCGCGCCGCATGGATGACTGGTCCGGCGACCTCATCGCGTCCTACGGGCTCTCCGAGCTCGCGGGCAAGCGGTACGCGTCCACCCTCGGCTCCATGGCCCGCTCCATGGGCTTCACCGAGGAGCAGGCGTACAAGATGGGCACGTCCCTCGCCGAGCTCTCGGGCGACATCGCGTCGTTCTACGACATGAGCGCCGACGAGGCGTACGACAAGCTGACCGCCATCTTCACGGGCGTCACGCAGCCGCTGCGCGCCCTCGGCATCAACATGACCGAGGCGTCGCTCTCGGCGTTCGCGCTCTCGCGCGGCATCCAGACGGCCTACCGCGACATGAGCGAGGCCGAGCGCACGATGCTGCGCTACCAGTTCGTGCTCGACCGCACGCGCTACGCGCAGGGCGACGCGGCGAGGACGTCCGACACGTGGGCGAACCAGCTGCGGCAGCTCTCGATGAACGTCGACACGCTCAAGGCAACGCTCGGCGAGGGCTTCGTCGCGGCGCTGCTCCCCGTGCTGCAAGGGCTCAACTGGCTCGCCGTCAAGGCCAACGAGGCCGCCATCGCGTTCGGCAACCTGCGCGCGCAGATGCTCGCGACGCCCGTCGGGCGCGGCGTCTCCAAGCTGTTCGCGAAGATGGGCAGCATGCTCGGCTTCGAGGGCGACCAGGTCACGGGCGTCATGGCAGGCGTGAGCTCCAAGGCGTCGCAGCTCGCCATGGAGACCGACCTCGCGGCGGATGCGACCTACGGGCTGGCTGACGCATCGAGCGCGGCGGCGGGCGCGGCGGGCGCGCAGGACAAGGCGACCAAGAAGCTCAACCGCACGCTCGCGGGATTCGACCGCATCAACAAGCTCGCGGCGGATTCCTCGTCCGCGCTCGGCGGCTCGGGCGGCGGCGGCGGCGGAGGCGGCGGGCTCGGCGGGCTCGGCGACGACCTGCTCGATACGCTGCTGGACGTCCCCAAGGCGCTCGACGATGGGCTCACCAAGAAGGTCGTCAAGGAGGGCTTCGCCAAGCAGTTCGAGAAGGCCGTCGCCACCAACCCGATCGAGAAGCTGCGCCGTGGGCTCTCCAAGATGATGGGGCTCGGCGGAAAGACCGTGCGCGAGGTCGCAGCCGAGAAGCTGACGCGCAAGATGGGCGGCGGCGGCGGGTTCACTCGCGGGTGGGGCGTCGTGCGCGACGTCCAGCGCGGCGTCACCGACCTCAAGAAGATCATCAAGGGCAGCTTCGGCTCCGACCTGAGCATCCTCGACGCCAAGGGGTTCGTCCGCAAGGGCAACGGCTACGGGTTCGGCGCGGGCCTCGGCGGCGGCGCGGCGTTCCATGTCGACAACATGGACCAGGTCGAGCAGGTCGCGGGGTTGTGGTCGTCCATCACCAACAAGACGGCCAAGCTGACCGCCGAGACCGCCGGCAAGGACAAGGTAGAGGCGCTGAAGACGCCGTACGACTCGATCAAGAGCAAGACCGCCGAGCTCTCGGCGAAGGTCGCGGCCAAGGCCAGCGAGGTCAAGAGCGGATGGACGTCCACCGTCGACGCAAACTGGAAGGCCAAGCAGGCGACGCTGGGCTACAAGTTCAGCGGCAGCGAGTCGACGTGGAAGAAGGAATGGTCGACCCGCGTCTCCAACGCGTTCGCATCCAAGACGGGCGACAACGG
>CAMPAF010000068.1 GCA_946631535.1 uncultured Verrucomicrobiota bacterium | reverse complement strand
CGCGAGACGACGGTCCGCCGCCGCGTTGCCGTATAGAGAGTCCCCCACCACGGGATGCCCGATGTGCGCAGCATGCACGCGGATCTGGTGCGTACGCCCGGTCTCGATCGTGAACTCCACCAGGGAGATGGAACCGTGCCGCTGAAGGACGTTCCAGTGCGTCACCGCACGCTTTCCGTCCTCCTCCACCACCGCCATGCGGTGCGGGTCCCACGGCTTGCGCCCGATCAGCGTCTCGATCGTCCCCGTCCTGGTCTTGAGCGTGCCGTGCAAGACGGCGAGGTACGTCTTGCGCACGGCCTCGTGGCTCTCGAACGCGTCGCGCAGAGCATGGTAGGCGCGCGTCGTCTTGGCCACCACCATGACTCCGCTCGTCTCGATGTCAAGCCGATGGACTATCCCCGGGCGCGTCTCGCTACCGACGCCAGCCATCGCCGGCGCATGCTCCAGCAGGATGTCGAGAAGCGATCCCGAGGTATGGCCGGGCGCGGGATGGACGATCATCCCCGCCGGCTTGTCCACGACGATGATGTCCGTGTCCTCGAATACGATCTCGACGGCGGGCCGCCTCATTTCGCCTCTTTGGTCTTGTTCTCCAGGATAACCGGTCCGCCCCATTTGCCAGTCGTGACAAGGTCGAGGTCGCCGTCGCCGTCAAGGTCCACGGCCTCGACGTTCAGGCCCACGCTGATGTCGGCGTCGTAGGAGATCACGTACTTCTTGAACACCGGGTTCGGACCTGGCGTGAAGTCATAGTAGTATATGCCGAGGTGCCCATACTCGTCCGGGTCGCCTCCGTTGTGCGCCATGAAGCGCTTGCCGGTGATCAGCTCCGGCACGCCGTCGCCGTCGATGTCGCCCCAGCCGAGGTAGTGCGCCTGCGTCCAGGTGTCGTCGATGACGTGCTTCCTGAACTGGATCTCGCCGGCCGCATCGCGCTCCTTCAGCTGCTCCCACCAGAAGATGCCGTACTTGTGAGCGGAGCTGACGAGGATGTCCGCGCGACCGTCCTTGTTGACGTCGTAAACGATTAGGTTGGACGCGTGGCCGAGCGCACCACCCTGGAATCCGATGTTGAGCGGGTGCTTGCGCCATTTGCCGTCCACGAGGTGCTCGTACCACGCGACGGGCGTGAGCACGTCGTTGCGGCCGTCGCCGTTGATGTCGCCGCAGCCGCGGCCCATGTCGCAACGGTCGTTCGAGACGGAGTCGCGCGTGAACGGCGCAGGGCCGCCCTTCCCGAGCTGGTAGAGGCAGGTGACGTGCGTGTCTGGCAGGAAGTCGGTCGCCTTGCCGTCGCCGTCGATGTCCACGAGGATGCCCGTCTCGATGTTGCCGGTCTTCTCGATGAGATGCTGCGTCCAGATGTTCGTCGAGGGCAGCAGATTCTCTATCCACCACGTCTCCTGGCTGAACCAGTTGCCGGAGACGACGTCCGGGCGGCCGTTCCCGTTCACGTCGAGCGGCAGGTTCATGAAGTCGTGCGCGTACCCCTTCCCGTCCTCCTTGACGTTGCTCGCGACCTCGCGCACCTTGACTGGCCGGAATTCGGGGGCGCGGTAGAGGTACGGGCCTGCTATGACGTCGAGCTTGCCGTCGCCGTCGAAATCGGCCACGCCGCACGCCTCGGTGCGCGCGTTGCCGATGCGCCGCGCCTTGAACTGCACGCCGCCCGCGCGGCGGGCGATGCGCGCCACGGCGCGGCGAGCCTCCTTGCGTTCGGCTCCGTCCTTCGCCTTGGCCGCCGCCGCGAGCACGGCCGCCTGCTGGGCGTGCAGGCCCTGCTGCCCTATGGCCTTGAACGCCTGCGTGCGCACGGTCGCGTCGGCGTGCGAGAGGAAAGGCACGAGCGCGTCCGCGAACCCGAGCGCGTTGCGCACGGCGAGGACGTCGAGCAGCTTCGCGAGGGTCGGCGCGTTGCCGGAGAACGCGGGCAGCTTGGCGACGATGGCGGCGTCCGCCTTCACGTCGTCGACGGAGATGAGCCCGCGTCGCGCCGCCGCGGAGATGTCGGCGTCGCCGCTCTGGATCCACGTCACGAGCATGTCCACGTCCGCCGCCGTGCCGCTGCGCCCGAGGCCTTCTAGCGCCATCAGCCTGAGCGCCGGGCTCTGCGACTTCGCGAGCGCGTCCGCCACAAGGTCCTTCACTACTGGCGCCTTGACGTGGATCACGGCCTGCAGCAGCGCGAGCTGCGCCCGCTCGGGAAGCGACTTGAGCCAGAAGGCGCGCAGCGCGGCAAGGCGTTCCGGCGGCAGCAGCGCGATCGCCTGGGCCACGGTTCCGCGCCAGGTGTCGTCCTTGGCGGAAAGGCCGTCCCGGCACAGCTTCTCGAACCGCGCGCCGTCCGTGCGCAGAAGCCCGCAGAACGCCGCCAGGCGCTGGTGCTGCGGCAGGGAGGACACCGCGCGCACGCGCCCGTACGCGAGCGCGGCCTCGCTCCCCTTCCCGGAGCGCTCCAGGGCCTGCGCCTCGCGAAGCGTGTTGTCGGCGATTTGCCCCGTCATCTCGGCTCCGAGGACGGGAAGGATGGCCATGCAGGCCACGAAGGCTAGAGTTTTCATGGCGCAATTATACCAAATTTATGCGATCGGCGGGGTATTGCCAGAACGGAAGCGGAATGTTATCCTATCCACAAGCCAAAACAAAGGACATGCCATGAAAATCAACATCGCATCAGCAAAGATCGTCGCGGCGGCGCTCCTCGCGCTGTCCGTAGCAGGCTGCGGAACCGCGCAGAAGCAAGACCCCGCCCTCAAGGTGGGCTCGTACAACATCCGCCTCCAGACAGGCGACAAGGGCACGCCCAACGCATGGGACGAGCGCAAGGCCGACATGGTGGAGCTGATCCGCAAGCTCGATCTCGACGCGTTCGGGCTCCAGGAGGTCTGCCCCGGCCAGGCCGACTACCTCACGAACAACCTTCCACAGTACGTAATGGTCGGCGTCCACCGCGATGACGGCAAGCGCAAGGGCGAGGCGTCGCCGGTGTTCTACCGCAAGGACCGCTTCGATGCGCTGAAGAGCGGCACGTTCTGGCTCTCAGAGACGCCTGACGTCCCCGGATCGAAGTCGTGGAACACGGCCTGCACGCGCGTATGCTCGTGGATGTGGCTCAAGGACAAGGTCACCGGCAAGACGTTCTGCTTCGCGAACACTCACACCGACCACAAGAGCGCGCTCGCCCGCAAAGAAGGAATGCTCCTCATCATCCAGAAGATGCACGAGTTCGCCCCCAAGGGCACGCCGGTCATCTTCACGGGCGACCACAACTGCCGCGAGACCGAGGAGCCCGCGCAGGCCGTCTCCAAGCTCCTCAAGAACGCGCTGTACGTCTCCCAGACTCCCCCCGCCGGCCCATGGCGCACGTTCTCGGGCTGGAACTGGCGCGACAGCGAGTATTCCGCAATCGACGCGCTCAAGCTGCCGCCGAACGTCCGCAACGCCCGCAAGGGATCGCCCGACGCCGAGAAGGACAAGAACGGCGGTTACGTGTGGGAGGACTGCGGCCCGCGCATCGACTACATCTACGTCTCAGACGGGATCAAGGTGAGGTCCTACGCCACGCACGCCGACCCGCGCCCCGGCAAGAAGCTCTATCCGTCCGACCACTTCCCCGTCACGGCCGTCATCGAACTGTAGCCGCGCAGCTACTTGTGCAGCCGCTTCAGTAGCTCCGTCTGGCCGGCGATCAGGTCGTCGGCGACAGTCTCGCCGAACGGCGATGTGGCCGCTTCGTATCCGCCCTCCTTGAACGAGTCGGAGAACGGGAAGTAGCCGCGGCTGCCGTTGGTGAGGCAGGAGAGGATCGTGAGCGTGAACGGCGAAGCCTTCTTCACCGCCTTGCCGATGTCGTTGAACGGTTCGCCGGGGAAGCCGCCGAACGCGAGCGACTTGCCGACCGAGACGGCGTAGATGGGCAGGTCGTGGTAGTCGGGATGGTTGGCCATGCGGCAGATGCGCGCGGCGCGCGCCACCTCGGTGGTCAGCTCCATCTCCTTCCACGGCAGCTCGGCGTCGCGCCCGGCATCGTGCTTGGCGCAAACCTCCTTCGCCCACGCGAGGTTCTTCTCGTCCGTGTCCTTCGCCTTCTGCGCGGGCACTCGCACGGTCGCGGTCGCGAAGCCGATCTCGCCCGCCTCGATCGGTATGCACTTTATCCACACGCTGAGCGCCGCCGCGGCGATAACGTTGGCCATGTGCCAGGAGTGGTCGTAGCCGCGGTCGACGGCGTCGAAGTCGCGCTTAAGGCCGTTTAGCTCGCCGGGGCGCGGCATCACGTTGCAGTGGTTCACGTCGCCCTGCGTTCCGTTGATCACCATGCAGTGTGCGCCGCCCATGGTCGCCGCCTCGAACACGACGCGCGTCAGGCCCGGCCAGTCTGCGGTGATCGTCTCGCCGCCCACTACGTCCGGATGGCACTGAAAGTTGATGATGCAGATCGCAGGCGCGCCCTCGCGGTCTATGCGCAGCACCTGCACGGTCTCGTCCGGCGGCGTGCCGGCCGGGCGCACGATGTCCGGGTTGCCAGTGCCCGGGTTGGTGCGCACCTTGCCGTCCTTCATGAGGTAGCGGCGGCCGAAGGATATCCGCTTCGCCTCGGAACGCTGGTAGGATAGGGTCGCGGGCGCGAGGTCGCGGATGGCAGACACCGCCACGTCGGCGGCGCGCGTCACGGACATGTCAACGTAGATGCGGTCGACTTCCGTGGCGTTCTTTGGATAGACCGGCTTGCCGGAAGCGTCCTTGCCGATGCTCATGGCGAGGTATCCGCCGTCGTGCGTGTGCGAAGCGTGAACCAGGATCGCGTCGCGGTTGACGCCCGTGGACTTCACGATCGCGTCGCGCATCCTGTCGGCGACGGCATCGGAGACCGCCTCCGCGTCGACCTGCATCACTAGCGCAGTCGTCTTGCCGTCGGAGAATGCCACGCAGTTGATCTGCAGCGGATCAAGAACCTCCTTCGCCCTGCGGTCCTTGAAGTAGCCGGGCATGAACGATCCCATCGGCGGCGTAATGTCCGTCCGGGCGAACCCCGCCTTGAACTCCACGGCCGACAAGGTGGCGCATGCCACCGCAGTGGCAAACATCAACAGACTCTTCTTCATTCTGCTTTCCTTTCACTTGCTTGACCAGAAAAAGACATGAATGCGCGCAGCTCGTATGCCTGCAGGTCGAGCGTGACCTTCTGCGGCGCGCGGCCCGGCACGAGGCGTTCCTGCGTGACGAGGTCCTCCGTGCCCGGCGGCAGGTCGAGCGTCACGCGCGCGGGCGTGTCGCCCGTGTTGATCGCGTAGAAGTATTCCTTGCCGTCGAACCGCGCATGGCGCACCTTCACGAGCGGGGAGGACGCCTCCGCCGCGACATCCTCGAACACCACGGCCGGCAGCGCGCGGAACGCCTGAATGAACGGCACGAGCACGTCCTCGGTACCGTACGTGCCGATCAGAAATCCGCCCTTCGAGAGGCCGAGCACGTCGTGGTGGCGGAACGGCACGGCGTAGTGCCTGAGCGCAGAACGTCCCGACGGATTGATCGTCGTGACGCGCCACGGGCACTCCTTCAGCCACGCGCAGGAGAGCGTCTTGCCGGGCTGGTCCTTCGTGATCCTGCCGATGGCGGATTCCCAGTAGCGGTCGTGCTGGTTCACCCACGGGAACGCCGCGCCGTCGAGGAGCGCGTAGTCGCCCTTCTTGAAATAGAGGTTGCGGTGCGCGGGCTCCGCCGTCGCGCGGAACTCGCGCCAGCGGCCGTTGTCCTTGGAGTCGGACGGATCCATCGGACCGAACCAGCGGTAGTCCGCCGGAATCTCCGTCTGGCAGACGATAAGGTTCGGCACGTCCGCGAGCAGGCGCACGTTGAGTCCTGCGCGCCGGTTCGCCTCGGAGATGAAGTTCTCCTTGCCGAAGTCGGGATGGCGCCAGTCCGGCAGCAGAAACGTGTTGACCATCAGCTTGAGGTCGGGACGCGCCGCGCGCAATTTCGCCGCGAGCCGACGGTAGAGATCCGCCACCACGCCACAGCGCCAGTCGAGCCACGCGTCGTACGCGTTCGCGCGGATCCAGTCCGCATACAGCTTTCCTCGCATCGGATTCGCGCGGTCAACGGGAATCGTCAGACCCTTCGCGCGCGCGAACGCCTCCACGGCGTAGTCGTTGTATCCCGCGCGCTCGTCGCCGAACCAGGTGAGGGAATGGCGCGTGAGGTGCAACACCACGCCCTTGAACGAGGGATGCGCGCGCCCTTCCGCGATGAACGCGTCGACGGCGTGTTCCAGCGCGGCCTGCACGTCTGGATGCGCGACGTTGAAGTTGGGCGGCGTGCCGTGCCAGCCGCCGGGGTTGGGGCGTCCGTCGTCGAAGATGGAATAGGGCGAGGCATGGAGCGAGCCGTCCTCGATCTTGTCGCGCGTGATGCTGTCCGGCGGCAAGACGATGTCGTTCTGGTTGATCGTCGGCATGAAGCCGAGTCCTTCCTTGTCGAACTTCGCGTAGTACGCCTTTCGGTAGGCGGGGGCGTGCACGCGTGGGTTGTATTCGCCGTCCATGAGCCCCGCGTACCAGGAACCGGGATAGGCGAGCAGGTTCTGCCCGGTGTACTTCATCGTGGCCGCGATGCGGTCGATCATCTTCCCGACGCGCTCCTCGTTCGTGCCGTCAACGCCGAAGTCGTAGCCGACCGCAGGATCCTCGAAGTAGAGCGCGAACGTGCGCCGCCAGCCGTCCGCATTTGCCGCAGGCTCGCGGATGGCGGCGGCGGGCAGTCGGCCGCTTTTCACCTTGTAGAGGCGGATGGCCGCAATCGCCGCCGGCGCGCCGCCGCGCGCGGTCATCGCCGCGAGTGCCACATCTACATGCGGCCGCGCGGCAGCGCGGCCCTCCCGGGAGGGTCGCGCTGCCGCGCGACCACCTTCCCCACACCCACCGCGGGAGGGTCGCGCTGCCGCGCGACCGCCGCGCCAGTAGAGGCAGCGGTGCGTGAGGATGCGCCCCGTGTTCGAATACTCGTCGCCGCACGCCACGCCTTGCTGGAGCGCGTAGTTCGCGCCCGTCGCGCCGTCCCAGGCGGTCTGCCCGCACCCCTGCACGATCAGGTCCATCGTGCGCTTCCGGTCGTCTGGGTAGTCGATCTCGAAGACGTACAACGGCGTTGATTCATCCAACGCAAACCGATAGGCGAAACGCGAATGGACGCCTTCGCCCGCCTCCAGGTACGGCGCGCCGCCCAGCTTGCCGATGCGGCACGCGCCAACCGCAACGAAGCGGTTGGAATCGGACGGGACGTGGTCGAACACGACCTGCTCCACGAGTTCCAGCTCACCTGGCACGCCACCTGTCGCAAGCGGTGGCGCCTCGAACGGGTTCGGCGGGTCGTTCGCGTATTTCGCGAGGTAATCGGGCGGGGGCGGCGGCTCGGGTTCGCAACCGCCGCCGTCGATGAAAAGACGCCTCACCGCATCGTCGTCGAGCGGCGCGGAGTAGATCCGCAGCTCGTCCATCGCGCCGTCCATGAACGCGCTCCCGCCGTAGCCGCCCACGAAGAACGTGTCGAAATCGCGGCGGCACGAGAAGGACGGCGCGGTCGCCGCGTGGCGCGGCGCCTTCGCCGCCGCCTTCATCAGGCCCGACATGCTCGAATCGGCCATCCGCCGCGAGCCTTTGCGTCCGTTGAGGTAGATCGCGGTACCCGTCTTCTCGTCCCACGTGAAGACGATGTGGTTCCAGTCGTTCGTGAGCAGGGGTTTCAGCAGCGTGGCGTAGCGGTCGGCGTCGTCCGACTGGTCGGCGCGCAGGCGCGGACCGTACTGCCAGAACCAGAGCGTGCCCGAGCCGGCGCGCGGACGGGCCGTGGCCGTGCAGAGGTAGAACCGGCGTTCCTCGCCGCCGGGCTCGACGCCCTCCGCCGGCTTGAACCAGAAGCTGACCGCGCCGCGCCGAAGGTTGAGGTTGCCCGCCGTGGGATAACCCAGCGCCGTGTTCATCCCCTTCTTCATCTCCAGCGCCTGTCCGCGCAGACCGGGCACGAACTTCAGGTTGCGCGACTTCGGGATCGGATTCGGATCGCCGCCCGCGACGCCGGCCTTGGCCGCACCGTCGAAATCAGCCGCGAAAAGCAGTTCGGGTTGCGGCGACGGCGGCGCCTTCTCATACTCGCGCACGAACTCCGTCATCCGCGCCTCCAGGCACGCCAGCAGCTTGTGCGGGTTGGACCGGGGCCGCCAGATGCAGTGTCCGCCCGTGTTCGGCTCCGCGTCGTGGCGGTATTCGTAGAAGTCGCAGCGATTGCCGGCTGCGCGGTAGGCGTCCGCGAACGCGCGGTGCGACGCGATGGGCACCACCTGGTCCGTATCGGCGTGCGTGCAGAGGAGCGGCGCCATGCCCTTCCGAATGAGGGGAATCGGGTTCATCGCGCCCAGCATCTCTTCCGTCACGTTCTTTCCGAAGAGCGGCACGTAGCGGCCGCGGTGCTTCCGGAAGTCCGGCGTGGGATCGCTGATGGCCGAGATGGAGATCGCGCCCGCCACGGACTCGGGCGGGAGGTTGACGAGCGTCCACAGGACGAGGTGTCCGCCGGCGGAGCCGCCGGTGATCCAGATTTTCCTGTGGCGCAGGCCGTACTTCGCGCGGAAGGCGTCCGACAGCACAAACTTCGCGGCGGCCACGCAGTCGTCGCCGCAGGCCGGCCACGGGTTCTTCGCGGAGGCGAGGCGGTATTCGATGTTGAACGCGGCGAAGCCGAGATCGCGCTGGAAGAACTCGGCGATGCCGGCCACGCCCGCACGGCTCATGGCGCTCCAGCCACCGCCGTGGATCACGAGGATGAGCGGCGTTTCGGGCTGCACGTCGTCCGGCAGGTAGAGGTCGCCGAAGCCTTCTGCGCCGATGGCCGGATCATACGGGATGTCCCGCACCACGCGCGCGGGCGCGGCGACGGCTAAGGCCACCGTGCAGACGGCGGCGGCAAACGACAGCATGCGCAAGTTCATGCCCTTATCCTACCAAACATTCGCGCCGTTGTCATTGGGAAGTACGGACGACCACGTAGTCGCGCGCGTGCGCGAACCACGCACCGGTCGCCGACCCGCATCACTGGAACAGGATGACGGTGCCAAAGGCAGGAATGCAGCTTTCGTAGCAGCCGATGTCGACGCAGGCGCCAAGTACGCGGTTCGTTCCCGAAAGATCGCTCGCCGTGGACATCCAGTCCTGCACGAGCCCTGCGTCGACGGCCGGCGAACCGGACTTGGGCATGTAGTACGGGTAGCGCCCTTCCCGGATGTTCTTCGCAAACTTCGGGTCGGCGCAGACGACGTTTCCGGATCCCGTCCAGGGAATCGTTTCGGCATCGACGCCCCACAGGCAGTTCGTGAACGCGATCACGCCGGCGGACGTATTTCCCGAAATGTCCGCCAGCGTTCCGTCCTTCGTCCGGTTGTTGTGGAAGAGGCAGTTGACCAACGCCAGGTCGTTGGTCTTTGTCGACGAATACACGGCGAACACGCCGAGCTCGCTCACCTCGTTGTCCGCGAACGTGCAGTTGACATACGACCCCGCGTCGCGTCCCCGGTAGTCGGCTCCCTGCCAGGGGCGCCACAGGTAACGATAGAAGATCGAGCCGCCCATTGCATTCTTAAGTCTGACGCGCGTGACCAGGCAGTTCGTCGCGTAATTCTCCTCGTAGAACACGCAATGCTGCACGGCGTTCGTGAGGTCGTGGATCACGCAGTCTGTCAACGCGCACCTCCAGAACATCCCGCCGTTGCAGTCGCACCGCACGAGCGACGAGGCGTAGGCGTCCCCGCCGCCGTATTCGCCATGCGTGGAACGATGGCGCCCCGTGATGTCCTTCTTGACGTTGTCCACGAAGCGGCAGTCCACCGCCGAACAGTTCGCGACGCCGGCCCCGCGGTAGAGCACCGCGTTGCCCGAGAGGATGCAGTTGGTCAGGTTGCCGTTGTAGACGGCTCCGCCGTAGGTCCAAGCGAAGTTGTTCGTGAAGGCGCACGAAACGATCCAGTTGGTCGCATTGACCGCCGCGTAGTAGACCGCCCCGCCGAAGCTGGTGCTCGACGTGGAGTTGGTCCAGGACATGTTGCCCGTGAACGAACAGCCCTCGATGCGCGCCAGCCCCTTGCCCGTCACGTAAATGGCGCCGCCCTGGTAGTTCGAGGACACGTTGGCGTCGAACGTGCAGTCCAGGACGCTGCCGGCGGTCGCGTGATCCACGTACAGCGCGCCGCCCACGTCCAGCGAGCTGTTGGCCCGAAACGTGCAGTTCGATATCTCGTACTTTTCGCCCTGCCGCACGGCGCCTCCGAATCGAGTCGCATGGTTGTCCTCGAAAAGCGAATCGAAGAGGCCGAAATGCCCGTAACACGCCCCGTAATCCATGTCCGCGCGGTTCCCGCGCACCGTGCTGCCGACGATGCGCGTGTTCACCGCCGCGCCGCCCTGGCCGAGACACCAGTTGTTCGAGGCGATGCAGTCGACCATCATCCCGCCGTTCATCGCCCCGCCGATGTACGCCTTGCAGTTGCGGAACACACAGTTCGTCGCCATCTGGATCAGCCACGTCGACCAGTTGTCGCACCTGAGGCAGCCGCCCCGGCTCTCGTACGAGCCGCCGCACGGATACCGGCCGCAGTCGAAGCCGTCGAACGTGATGTTGGCGACGGTCACTTTCTTGGACGAATTCTTGATGTCGAGGAAACGGCCGTCCCCCTTGAACACGATGCTGTCATCCCAATGTCCCTCCGTGTCGCCGCGCAGGGTGAAGTCGCGCTTGTTGGGAACCAGGTCGAGGTGGTTCGTGATGACGTATGTCGTGCCGCCGTTCACGTACGTCTCCACGTCCATCGCGAGCCCCGTGAAGTCGTAGACGCCGGGCTTGACGAGGATCGTGTCGCCGGAGGCCATCCGCGTGAACGCGTTCGTGACCTGCTGCGCGCCCGTCATGCCGTCCGTGATTTCGGGATAGCACGTCCATGTGGTGGCGGCGTGCAGCGGGAGAGCCGCGCATGTCGCGGCCACCGCAAGGAGAGCACCAAACTTGCGCCCCCCCGAATCGGATATGTTCTGTCTCTTTCGTCATTTTGCCGCTCCCTTTTCGGATTGTGGGGTGTGGGGAAAAGTCAACATGACGATATGATACCATATCCAGCCGACGGGTTCAAGCCGCGCGGCGGGGGGCGCATCTCCGTAATTCACCCATGCGTATTGAGTTCTGGAAACAACCAGGACAACTTTCAAAAACAACTTTGTCCTACGGGCATACCTTGAACGTTCTCACTCTC
>CAMPAF010000067.1 GCA_946631535.1 uncultured Verrucomicrobiota bacterium | reverse complement strand
ACGACGACCCCGTGTTCCTTGAGAAGTATTCGGCGTTCCTCAAGGCGTTCGCCGAGCGCTACGACGGCGATCCTAGCGTGGCGTTCGTGGACATCGGCAGCTTCGGAATGTACGGCGAAGGCCATACTGGCAACACCTCGAAGCTTGACAAGGCGGAGACGGACAGGATAACGCGCCTGCACCTGAAGCTGCATCGCAAGCTCCTGCCAAGGACGCTTCTTGTCATATCGGACGACGTGGCAGGTTCCGGAGGGCAGGAGCCGGAGGCCCCGCTCATGAAGTTTGCGCGCGAACTCGGAATCGGCTACCGCGACGACTCGATCTTCTGCATGGGGCCTAAACCGAGGGCCACCTACAACGTGGAGGGGTCGTGGGCGCACAGCCACTGGGCACGCAACTTCGCCCCGGAGACGCCAGTGGTGATAGAGACCGGCCACTGGACGATGTGCAAGGAACGTGGGCGCTGGGTGTCCGAACGTCTGCTCGAGTGCGTCGAGAAGCATCAGGCGAGCTATCTCTCGATTCACGCCTTTCCGCGTCCGTACTACGAGGAGCACAAGGAGCTTATGGCGCAGATCGCCAAGCGCCTAGGATACCGGTTCGAGCTGCGGTCAGTCAAGTACCCCGAGAAGGTGAAGGCTGGTGCGCCCGTGACGGTTGAGTCGAAATGGGTGAATGTGGGCGTGAGCTGGCTGCACGGCGGCGCGCGGCTGACTTGGTCGCTCGTGGACGGAGATGGGACGGTATGCTGGTCGGTGACGGACCCCGTATTCGACTTTCGCCAGCTCGATCCGAAGCTTGACGGCATTGAGAAGCCGATTACGGTGGAATCTCCGTGTCGCTTCGGCTGCACGGTGACGAACCCGAATCCCGATCCCGTCCTTGTTGCCGCAAGGGCGGCCGGCATGGATCCTGGATCGACGTACGAGATGCTGAAGCCGGGCACATACAAGCTTTGCGTCTCGGCGGGATCACGCCAGGGAACGCCGGTTGTCGCCTTGCCGCTGGAAGGCGGACGTAATCGCCGCTATCCGGTCGGAACCATCACGGTTGAACGATGAATTCGCGGTAGCTGCATTAGAAGAACTTCTCGTTCTCAGGAGCCGTTTCACGTTTTCAGGCGGCGGGGTTTATGGTAAACTAGCCGCCATGAAAATCAAAGCATGCTTTCTCGTGGCGCGGGCACTTGCGTTCGCAACCGCTTTCGCGGCGGTGTCCGCCTTTGGCGCGATCCGCGCCGTCACCCCGACCGCCTGGAACGGCGATCCCAACTGCTGGCAGATGAAACGCCACGCCGAGAAGATGAAGGAAGTCGCCAATGGCGGCGCGCAGGTCGTCTTCATCGGCGACTCCATCACGCACTTCTGGGAGGGCAACGGCAAGGCCCAGTGGAAGAAGTACTTCGCCGACGGGGCGCACAGGGCGCTGAACCTCGGCACAAGCGCCGACCGCACGGAGCACGTCCTCTGGCGCCTCACCGAGGGCGGCGAGCTCGACGGCTACGAGGCGAAGTGCATCCTCCTCATGATCGGCACGAACAACTCCGGGCACTTCCCGTTCGCGGAGGAGCCGCCGGTCGACACGATCATGGGCGTGAAGCGCATCCTCGAGGTGATCGCCGAGAAGCAGCCGAAGGCGCGCACGATCCTCACGGCCATCTTCCCGCGCGGCGCGGACGCGAACGACGCATGCCGCCGCCGCAACGACGTGGTCAACAAGGAGATCTCCACGTCCGCGGACGGCAAGCGCGTGATCTGGTGCGACTTCAGCGACAAGTTCCTCGACGCGCAGGGCCGCCTCAGCCGCGAGCTCTTCCCCGACCTCCTGCATCCGAACGCGCGCGGCTACGAGATCTGGGCGAGCGCGGTGCTGCCGCTCATCGACCAGGTGCTCGCCGCCGCGCCCGACGCGGCGATTCCGTCCGTCTGGCCGTCCTGCCCGACCGGGTACGCGTGCGGAACGCCGGTCGCGGCGACGGCGCTGCGCGGCGGAAACTACTGGCCGGCGCGCTACCTCGAGAAACGCAACGAGATCGTCGGCAACGGTGCGATCGAGTACGACGTCGTGATGGTGGGCGACTCCATCACCCACCGCTGGGAGCGCGAGGGTGGTGAGGGCCGCCAGCTGTTCGCCGAAATCCGCAAGACCTACCGCATCCTGAACCTCGGCTACGGCGGCGACCGCACCGAGCACGTCATCTGGCGCATGGAGAACGGCGAGCTCGAGGGCTACAAGGCGAAGCTGTTCACCGTGATGATCGGCACGAACAACCGGGACGGCAACCCCGCCGACATCGCCGCAGGCGTGAAGCGCATCCTCGGCGTCATTCGCGCCAAGCACCCGGAGTCGAAGATCGTGCTTCATCCGATCTTCCCGCGCGGCGCCAAGCCGGACGATGCGCGCCGCGTCGCGAACGCGAAGGTGAACGCGCTCATCAAGGGCTACGCCGACGGAAAGGACGTCCTCTGGTTCGACTTTGGCGACAAGTTCCTCGAGCCGGACGGCACGCTCACCAAGCGGGTGATGAACGACCTCCTGCATCCGAACGAGACCGGCTACCAGATCTGGTGGGAGGCGATCCATCCCCTGTTCAAGGAAATTTGCGGCAAGTAGGAAGTCGGGAGGAGGCGTGACGATGAAAAGGACAACCTTGGCGTTTTGCGGCGCGGCGACGTTCGCCTCGTGCTGTTTCGGCACGCTGGTGCTGGACTGCGACACGTCTGAGCCGATCAACGGCCTCGGCACGAGCATGTCGATACCAAGCGGCAGCAAGACCCACACCATCGAACTGTGGATGAAGCCCACATCCACGTTCGCAAGAGGCGAGTACCGTTGCCTCGGCCAGTTCTCCGGTTTGGCGGGCCGTATGCTCGTGGCCTACAAGGACGGGAAGGTCGGTGTCTTCAACGGAAGCGGCAACAACTGGACGATGGGCACCACTTCATTGCAGGCCAACACCTGGTACCATGTGGCGTGCGTGTTCGACGAGACGGTGGAAAACAAGACGGCCGTCTACGTGAACGGCGTGCTGGAAGGGCGCAACACGACGGCCGCCGTCGGCATCGTCAACAAGTACATCACCCTCGGCGGCGCCACGTTCAGCCAGGCGATGTCGGACACGGGCACGGACTACAATGCGTTCAAGGGGCGGATCGCGGACGTGCGCGTGTGGACGGTCGCACGCTCGCAGGCGGAGATCGCCGCCAACTACCAGAAACGCCTCGCGGGCGACGAGACGGGCCTGCGCGCGTACTGGCCGCTCGACGCGCTCGGCGACGGAGGGCAGACCGTGTCGGAAGCGGTGACGGGCGACAGGAGCGTGATGCGTCCGCACTACTCGCTCGTGGAGGACGCCGACCTCGTGCTGGCGCCGGCCGACCACCGCGCGGGCGGCCTTCTGCGGCGCAGCGCCTCCTGGGCAACCGCCGCACGCGGCCTCGAGACCGACATCCACACCTCGCTCGGCTCCTGCTTCACGCTCGAGACGTGGGTGCTGCCCTCGCGCGACAACACCAGCGAGCGCTGGATACTGGACCAGTACAGCACGGGGGCGGGACGTTTCCTCTTCGCCACGTACGGCAATAAGCCAAGTTTCTTCGTGGGCAATTCCACGAGCTCGCACGTGATCGCCCCGAACGAACTGGCCGTGGGAGAATGGACGCATCTGGCGCTCACGCGCGACGGTGACGACTTCATGATCTACACGAACGGGTTTGCGGCCGTGGCGCAGACGGTGAACAACGCCTACCTGCCGCCTGACATGGCGTTCTGCATCGGGTCGTCGTCGGTGCGGGATGGTAACGGCAATCCACGCGGGAGTCCGTTCATCGGTTCCCAGCGCGAGGTGCGCGTGTGGAACGTCTGCCGGACGGCCGAGCAGATCCGCGAGACGATGGGCCATACGCTCTCCGGCAACGAGACCGGGCTGCGCGGCTACTGGCCGCTTGACGAGGGGAACGGCTCGAACATCCTCAACCGCGTGACGGGCGTCGCGTGCAAGAACATTGTGGCCGAGCCGATCTGGAACCTGACGAGCCTGCCGCCGGTGGAGCATGTGTCCGGGCCGAACCTGGAGAAGGTGGCAACTTTCGCGGGCGACTGCCACACGGGCGTCGACACGGGGACGAACATCACGACGTCGACCTACACGCTCGAGGCGTGGATTCGGCTTCGCGCGTCGGAGCCGGGCAGGAGCGATGCGTACATCGTCTCGCAGTTCGATACCGACGTCTACGGCGCCAACATGATCTTCGGCGTGCATTCGGACTATCGGCTTGCGCATCTCCAGGACGGGCATGCGAGCACGTGGCTCTACGGCGAGACCAGGTTGCCGTGCAACCGCTGGGTCCATGTCGCGTACGTCCAGGACGGATCGCTTCGCCGCCTTTACGTGGACGGCGTGCTGGACGGCGAGGTGGACGACGGAGTCGTGGCCAAGCCGGTCTCGACCCAGCCGCTGCGGATCGGATATGTCACGCACCTGTCGCCGACGTATGGACGGCGCTGGGGGCTTGACGGTTCGCTCGCGGACGTGCGCCTCTGGAACTGCGCGCGCACGGCAAAGGAAATCGCCAAGTTCCGCACGCACCGGCTGAGCGGAAAGGAGCTCGGCCTCGTCGGCTACTGGCCGCTGAACGACGGCGCGAACGGGGCGGTGGCGAACCTTGCGCGGGGCGGGACGCCCGGCACGGCCTTCGTCGTGTGGGACTCGCTCGACGACCTCTCCTTCGGCGAGCCCCTGAGGCTCGGCTTCTCGATCATCATCAGGTAGCGAACAGATCGTCCAGAGTGACTTCTGCTTCAGCCGTCCAGCGGTATTTGTTCGCTTTGAGTCCGGCGGAGGTGACGAGCGTTGTCCGACACGTCTTTCGCGTTCCGGTTTCGCGAATGAACATCTCCTTTCGATGTTTCAGCCGTGCGGCCTCGTCGGCATCGATTTCGTAGGGGACGGCGGAATACTTCATCTCGCACAGATTGATGACGCCGTCGCCACGGTCAAGCACCAGGTCGATCTGGGCGCCGTTTCCTTCGCCGCCTTGGGCGGCGCGCCATGTATACGCGCTTGTACGCACGCCGGAAACGCCGAGCGCCTTCTTGATCGCCTCGACGTGCTGGAGGCAGACACGTTCAAACGAAAGGCCTCTCCATGCCGCGAGCCGCGGAGATGATTGCGAATTCGTCCAGAGATGCTCGTCGCGTTCGTTGCAGGCGGCGGCGAACGCATAGTGGAAGATCGTGAAGTTGTCGATGAGCTGGAACACGGCGCCTCTGTTCTTCCTGTCTGGCGGGATGTATTTACGTATGAAGTCGCACTGTTCCAGCTCTTTCAACCTGGTCTTGAAGTTTCCGCCGAGCTTCTGTTTTGCCGCTGCCGCGATTTCCTCACGCGTCAGACCGGACTTCTTCTTTGACAGCGCCTCGACAATGGCGATGTGGTTGTGGGCCTTTCTGAATATCGAGGAGTACAGAAAACCGAACTCGTCGCGCAGGGCACCATGGTCGGAGAAGAAGAGGGCGTCGATGTTCTGCGCCAGGCTCATGTCGGGCCTGAGAAGGTTCCAGTAGTAGGGGACGCCGCCGAATATCATGTATGCCTCGCAGAGTTCCTGTCTCGACATGGCGAGCCCCAGCCTGTCTGCGTAGACCTCGCATTCCGCGAGCGTGAACGGACGGAGCCAGATTCTGTCGGTCAGGCGTCCGTACAGTCCGCCCGTGTCTCCAAGAAGGTTTTTCACGATCCAGGAGGATGCCGAACCGCACACGACGAGAAACACGTCCTTCTCCGCGCGGGCGGAGGCGCGTCCGTTCCAGAAACCCTCCAGCCCAACGAGCAGATCGGAACGCGGGGTGTCCATCCATGGCAGTTCGTCGATGAAAAGGATCTTTCTGCCTTCTGGGGCGGCTGCCAAAAGGTTGTCGAGTTCCTCAAAAGCAGCAGCCCAGTTCTTGAGAGTCGGGCATTTCGTTCGTCCGTACTTTGTCAGCGAAGCCCTGAATGCGGCGAGTTGGGCTTTCTTGTCGCCTCCGCGAAGCCCCGTGTGCGAGAAGGTGAAAGAGTCGTTGAACATCTCTCTGACGAGGTATGTCTTGCCTATGCGCCGTCGACCGTAAATGGCCACAAACTGGGATTCGCTTTTCTGCAAGTCCCATTCAAGCGTGCGGACTTCATTCTTTCTGCCAATCAATTGCATTTCGGATGTCCTCTTTTGGCTTTCGCGTCATTATTGTACCATAATGACCTACTTACTGACAAGTATCTTGGTATTTTTGCGTGATACGCGTCAGTAAATGGATTTCTAGATGAGTTACTGACAGATTCCTAAGCCGTTTGGCGATTAAGAACGCCTGCGTTTCATGGAGGATGGGGTGACGCCTTCGTAGCGGCGGAAGGTGGCGGCGAAGTGCGAGGCCGTGGCGAAGCCGCAGGCGAGGGCGATGTCCAACAACGACATGTCGCCTGGCGTCTGCATGAGCTGCTTCGCCTTGTCGATGCGGCAGCGCGTGAGGAATTGGTTCGGGGAAAGCCCCATTTTCTCGCGGAAGAGCATGAAGAAACGCGTCTGGGAGTAGCCGGAGAACGCAATCAGGTCGGCCATGCGGACGTGTTCGCCGCAGTCGCGGCGGATGCGGTCGGCCACCGAGCGCACGACGGCGTCGGCGTCCTCGCGCGGAGTGGTGCCGTGGAATCGCATCGCGCGGGCGGTGCGCGAGAGGACGGTCCAGGCAAGCAGCCGGACGTAGCCCGCATCGGGTTCGTCGTTCTCCACGGCGGCAAACAGCTCGCGGAGAACGCGCGTCAGATCGGGCGGGGTCGTCTGTGCGGCCAGCGACCTGTCCGCGAGAGCGGCGAAGAGGGCTTTACGCTCCGATGCCGTGAAAGGCGAAAATGCGGTGGGTGCCGAGGGCGGATGCCAGCGCATGCCGAGGTGGACGGACGGCGTGGCGGCCGTGTTCACGGCGCGGTGCCGCATGTCCGGCGGAATCACGAGAAACGCACCGCCGAGAAGGGTGACGGGGGCGCTTTTCGCGAATTCGTACGTGAGGCGTCCGGAAAGGATGTAGTGGGTCTCCCAGAACGGATGCGCGTGCCAGTCCTGCCGGTACGTGTCGTGGTGGCGCATCGCCTCGACCGTGTCGAGCGCCGCCAGTCCGATGTCCTTGCCTGTCTTCGATTTGAACATGCCGCGAGTATATCACATTTCTCCCGAAATGTCGCAATCCTTCACTGTTCAAATAGGAAAGAATTGTGATGCGGCTTTGGTATACTTCTCCTGACCGCCGTAAACATCAAAAGGATCGTGCCATGAGAAGAACGAAACAATTGACCGTGTGCCTTGCCCTTGCCCTTGCCGTGTCGTCGTTGTCGGCGCGGACGGTGGCGCTGTGGCCGCTGAACCATGAAGGCGGCAAGCCCGATGGCGGGTGCGCGCTTGCCAAGGAAAACAATC
The DNA here is from genome assembly GCA_946631535.1 of uncultured Verrucomicrobiota bacterium. Next base: position 3,851 of record CAMPAF010000067.1, on the reverse strand, counting down.
TTGTCGTCAATCCGTACGTTACCTTCGAGCAGGACTATACGGACATCGGCTGGACCCTGCCGCCGAACATTGAGACGCGCAACTGGCGTTTCACTCCCGCGCGGACGTCCGCAGGTTACGTGTCCGCGTCGAGCGGCGCGGGATGGCTCTTCGCGAAGGAAGGCGGGACGGCCGTCGCGGCCGCGGTGGCCGTCACGAACGACTTCACGCTCGAGGGATGGATCCGCATGCCGGAGCTTCCTGCGTCAGGACAGTTCTTCTTCATCGCCAGCGGCGATGGGAACAATACCGCAGCCACCAGCCAGCGGTGGTTCCTGACGCTCCGGCGCAACAGTCCGGCCAAGGCCAACACCGGCGTCACCTGGCAGATTTATTCCCAGCGCCACAACACCGGCGACGCGATCCTCGCGACGCTGGACGCGGAACAGGTCGATTCCCTCACAAACGGCTGGCACCACTTCGCGCTCTCCCTTCGGCAACGTGCGTCGGATGTCATCTGGCGCTTCTACCAGGATGGCGTGGAGCTGGGATCAAAGGTCGCGAGTAAATGTACGGGAACCGTGTCGTCGACTGGGTTCTTGGCCCTTGGCGGACGCAATGTCTCCAACGACCGCATCCTGAAGGGCAGCCTTTCCTACTGCCGGCTCTCTGACAAGGCCCTGTCCCCCGAGGAATTCCTGAACTACGGAGGGAACACGCACAGGACCGTGGCGCTGTGGAAGCTTGACCGCGACGCGCAGGGCGGCATCAGCGGCGAGCCGTCCGTCGGCACGGCGCACCTGACCGGTGGCTTCACCGCGTTCCACCCGTGGACGCCGGACACTACGGCCTATTCGTACGGCACGTTCTATTCGGATGGCGACTGTGCGTTCACCGGCAATCCGCCAAATCCCACCGTCATCCTCCCCGGCGGCAATGCCGGATGCCTGTTCAGCCGCAAGTACAAGGCGTCGACGCGTCTTGTCGTCCATGAGATAGGCGCGGAACTTTCGCTCACGAACGATTTCACGGTGGAGGGATGGCTCAAGCTGGAATGCCGCGACTTCGATCATGCGGATGCCAGGAACAAGTACGCCAACAGCCATATCTGCGGCACTCGGCCGAGCGCCGTCGGCTGGGTGTTCCAGGTGGGGAAGGCGCGCGGCGAACGCAAGCTTCGCCTCTTTGTACAGGACGGGACGGGAGTTGTGCTCCCTGAAACGGAAATAGGCGACATCTCCGGGCATGAGGGGCGATGGGTCCATCTTGCGCTGGCCTACGACCACGTGGGCGGCGATGGCGCGACCGGCGCATGGTACTGCTATGTCGACGGAACGTTGGCAGGGGCGGCGACAAACGCCGTCGCGCCGCGCGACGGGGCGGTCGATGCCAATTCGCGCAGGCTTGTATTCGGCAGCCAGCCGGAGAACTCGGATTTTGTCATGTCGGCGAAATACGACTGCTGGCGTGCCTCAAGGGCGGCACTGCAGCCCTTGCAGCTCATGTGCGTCACCAACGGTACGGCAGCCGCCGACGTTCTTGCGCTCTGGCCGATGAATGTCCAGAACGGAATATACATCGACGGCACTGACGTGGTTGGCACGTATACGTTCGAGGAGCCGCTTGCGGCGCAGTACATGGCAACCGCGTGCGACGGCGCGCCCGACGTTCCGGGAGTGTCGGCTGCGGCGAACGGAAGCGTCGGCTTCAACGTGTCCGGCGCGGCGTCCAGTTCCTACGTCATCTGCAACGACGCCGCCACCGTGGCGACGCTCGCAAGCGACTACGGCAGCACGTTCGAGGTCTACCTGTACCGTGATTCCCAGCCGACGTCTGGACATGAGTTCATCTTTATCGCGGGAAACGGCGCTCTCAAGGGATTGGGCAACCAGAACATAGGTACACAGCACGTCAACCTCACCTATCGCCCTAACGGGTTCGTCATGTTTGCCAACGGACTCAACGGGAACAACGACATGCAGTTCCTGGACGGTGACGGACAGCCTATCTTGTTGCCGCTCAATGCATGGACGCATCTTGCGCTCACATCTCGCGTCGAAGATGGAAATTACTGGTTTGACCTCTATCTGAACGGGGAAAAGAAGGGGACGATCGGTACGGAGGCCGGCACGACCAAATATGTGCCGTCGTTCATGTTCTTGGGTGGAAGGTATTCTACTGCGAATAGCTTTAAGGGCAAGATGTCGACGCTCCGCATCAGCCAAGGAGTCCTTGGACCGGACGAGTTCCTGTGCGCGCGGTCGGCCACGCCGGAAAGCCGAGCCTACTGGCCGTTGGAAGGGGCGTCTGCGCTCGACCTCACGGGAAGGATCGACGGTGCGGACGGTCTGAACGACTTCACGGTCGCGTCCGGTGTGTCAGGCCTTGCCGTCGGGGCACGCGGCCGCGTCCCGCGCCCGGATACGTCGGCGAACTTCACGGGCGACGCGTCGGCGAACGCAGGCGCCGTCCAGATGTCCGCCGGAGGGTACGCGCAGGCGAAGGAGGCCGGCACGTACGTGGACCTCGACGATTCGTTTGCCGTCGAGGGATGGATCCGCTGGACACGTTCGCAGGGGACCGTCGCCGAGGTGATCTGCGGAACGTACGCGGACGGCAAAGGCGGATGGAAACTCGTCCTCGATTCCACCGGCGCGACGCCGACGATACGCCTCCATGCGGAAGGGATGTTTCCTGTGAGCATGCTGGCGGACGGCGTGTTGCTGGCGGACGCGTCATCGCTGGAAGGCGAGTGGAGACACCTGGCGCTTCGCTACGATCGGTCAGCTGGTGACGGCGCGTGGTCGCTTCTCGTGGATGGAGAGACAGTTGGGAGCGTGACGAACGCCTGGCGTCCTTCCGGCATATTCGACCGCGCCGAGTTCCGCCTGGGCGCGTTCGATGGCGATACGTCATTCGTCGGCGGGTACGACATGTGGCGCATCTCGCGCGGCGTGCGTAGCGTGGATGACATCCTCTGGATGCCGCCCAAGGGCACGCTTATGATCTTTCGGTGATTTTGATTTAAGGAGAACGGTAAAATGAAGAGAGTGATTGTCCCTTGTCTGTTGCTGGCGTTGTCCGTCCAGGCGCGGACGGTGGCGGAGTGGCCGCTGGGGTGCGACGAGAAGGGGTGTCCGGACGGACGGTGCGCCGTGTCGTCCGCGAACGACCTCATCGTGGGTGACGTGACGCACGTCGGCACGTTGGGCGACGGGCGTACGGCGTTGATGGCGGCTGGCGGCGCGGAGGCGAGCGACTTCGCCTTCAGCGACACGGCGGGGCGCTACGTGACGCCCACGAACGACTTTACCGTGGAGGGCTGGTACAACTTCGTGCGTCTGCCGAACAAAGGCGAGACATGGATGGTGGTGAGCGCGTTCGGGGGCGACAGCCGCTGGTTCCTCACGCTCCGCCGCGATAGCATCCACAAGGGCCTCGCCTGGCAGATCTTCGCGGGAACGCCCCGCACGGGCGATTCGCTGCTGACGACTGTTACCGACCCGAACACGCTCACGAACGGCTGGCATCGCTTCGCGCTCACGTTTGACCACCGCACGGCGGCGGGCGAGGCCGAATGGCGATTCTACCTCGACGGCCAACCGTCTGGACGGTGCGCCGTCAAGGCGTTCGAGGGCGCGTTCACCGGCGGCACGCGCTTCGCCCTCGGCGGGCGTGGCCGCTGCGGGAACGTGATTGCGGGATCGCTCTCCGGCTGTCGTCTCTCCGACCGCGTGCTGACGCCCGGCGAATTCCTCCAGCCTGATAAGGCGCACGTCGGTACGCCCTGCTGGAAGGCGTTGCCATCGCAGTCCGTGCCCGACACGCCCGACGGCGGACGCACGCTCTACAACGGCATCGTGCTGCCGCAG
>CAMPAF010000066.1 GCA_946631535.1 uncultured Verrucomicrobiota bacterium | reverse complement strand
CGAACCTGAAGGCCGAGATCGAGAAGATGTTCACGGGCGAGAAGATCAACCGCACAGAGAACCGCGCCGTCCTCCACACCGCGCTCCGCAACTGCGACCCCGCCGCGAAGGTGCTCGTCGACGGTAAGGACGTGATGCCAGACGTGCGCGCAGTCCTCGCGAAGATGTCCGAGTTCGCCGACAAGGTCCGCACCGGAAAGCACCGCGGCTTCACCGGCAAGCGCATCAAGTACGTCGTCAACATCGGCATCGGCGGCAGCGACCTCGGCCCCGCCATGGCCACCATCGCCCTCGCCCCGTTCTCGAAGCGCTCGATCAAGTGCTTCTTCGTCTCGAACGTGGACTCCACCCACCTCGCCGAGACGCTCCGCGAGGTGAAGGCCGACCAGACGCTCTTCATCGTCGCGTCCAAGACGTTCACCACGCAGGAGACCATGACGAACGCCCTTTCCGCGCGCGCCTGGCTAATCGACCACATCCCGAGCGTGAACCCCAACGACGTCGTCTCCAAGCACTTCGTCGCCGTCTCCACGAACGCCGACGAGGTCTCGAAGTTCGGCATCGACACCGCCAACATGTTCGGGTTCTGGGACTGGGTCGGCGGACGCTACTCCCTCCCGAGCGCCATCGGCCTCTCGCTGATGATCGCCATCGGGCCGTCCAACTTCCGCAAGCTCCACAAGGGCTACTGGAAGATGGACAAGCACTTCCGCACGGCGAAGCTCGACCGCAATCTCCCCGTCATCCTCGCCCTCCTCGGCATCCTCTACTCGAACGGCTACCACGCCGAGTCCTACGCCGTCCTGCCGTACGACCAGTACCTCAGCCGCCTGCCAGCATACCTCCAGCAGCTGGACATGGAGTCAAACGGCAAGTCCGTGACGAAGGACGGCAAGCCCGTAACGTACACGACCGGCCCGATCGAGTGGGGCGAGCCCGGCACCAACGGCCAGCACTCGTTCTACCAGCTCATCCACCAGGGCACGCACCTCATCCCCTGCGACTTCATCGGCTTCTGCAAGACGCACAACGCGATCGGCGACCACCACGACAAGCTGATGGCGAACTTCTTCGCCCAGACCGAGGCGCTCGCCTTCGGCAAGACCGCCGAGCAGTGCCGTGCCGATGGCGACCCCGAGAACCTCGTCCCCTTCAAGACGTTCGAAGGGAACCGTCCCACGAACACCCTGCTCGCCGACGAGCTGACGCCCGAGACACTCGGCGCGCTCATCGCACTCTACGAGCACAAGGTGTTTGTCCAGGGCGTCATCTGGGACATCTACAGCTTCGACCAGTGGGGCGTGCAGCTCGGGAAGGTGCTGGCAAAGAACGTACTCAAAGACCTGACGGCCGAGAAGCCGTCCCTCAAGCACGATTCTTCCACCAACGCCCTCATCGCCCGCTACCGCAAGGTACTGGGGCGCTAGGTTCGGTTTCTACAGGCCGATCTTGCCCTTGGCGATCGCCCCCATGCCGCCGGCGGCGTCAGCGCCGCTCTTGACGATGGAGTTGAGGTTCGGGTAGTCAGTTATGCCTACCCAGCCGCACTTCACGCCGAGGAAGCCGTACAGCCACAGGCCACCAAGTGCCAGGAGCGCAAGCACGATCAGCGTCGGGATGATTCTCTTGACGAGCAACTTGACGAACATATCCTTATCCTCTGCTTGCTTGACCAATCACTCAATGACGTCTCCGCGGCACTGAAGGAGGCGTGACATTGTGGTGCGTAGGATGACCGTGCACATGGCCGGAACGGGGCCCGTAGTTGTCGTATTGAGGGGCACCATGGTGATGGTGGTGGTGGCGGCAGCCAGAGAACGCCAGCATCACTGCCAGCGCCAAAGCGAACACTATCAGTTTCTTCATTTGTTATGGTCCTTTCCTTGGCGCCATTATAGCACATCTTACGTCAGGACGCATACTGTCATCGGATCTTCTCGACATCCGAGGGAGAGATCGTCAGCGCCACCCCAGCGCCGAGCGCCTCCACGTTCAGGCATATTGTCGCCTGCTCGCCGTCGTACCTGACGTATCCTTCCGTCCCGCGCAACGGGCCGGACTTGACGCGCACGTAGTCTCCAGACTTGAACGTGTGCGACAGCTTCTTCATCTCCTGTATGGTCGCCTTGGTCGCGCGCTTGACCTGACGCAGCTGGTGTATCATCTCGCGCGGCTGGGACACCGGTATCGTCCGCACGATGAGGTTTGTCTGCAGCATCTTGATCCGCTGGTCCGGCAGGAGCCGCGTGAACACGTAGCCGGGGAAGATCGGAAGCTCGCGCCTGACCTTGCGCCGCTGCACCTTAGTCACCTTCACGAGCAGCGGCAGGTAGCGGAAGAAACCGTACCGCTCGAGGTAGGCCATCACCTTCTTCTCGGTGCGCGGCTTCACGTGCATGACGTACCACGTGCCTGTCATGCCCGCCGCCTTTCCATGGCGCACGCGAACGCGCCGTCATGACCGGTCTCGAACGGCACCGACTCGCGCCTTTCGACTTCGGTGAAATCTTCATGCCTTGCCAGGAATGCCGCCACCTGCTCCCCGTTCTCCTCCGGCTCGTTGGAGCAGGTGGAGTATACGAGCCGCCCGCCGGGCGCCACATGAGCCGCCGCCGCGTCGAGAATCTGCGCCTGGAGCCCCACCAGCTGCTTCAGGTGGTCCACGCTCCAGCGCCAGCGCGCGTCAGGCCGCCGACGCAGCACACCCGTGTTCGAGCACGGAGCGTCGACCAGTACGCGGTCGAACACAGTTCGGCCGCCGATGCTGGCAACGGATTGCGTCACCTCAACCGAATCGAGGCGCAGACGGGCCAGGTTTTCTTTTAGGCGAACGAGCCGCTTTGGGTTGACCTCCTGCGCGACGAGACGCCCCGTGCCGTTCAGCCGCCACGCGATCTGCGCGGTCTTGCCGCCAGGCGCCGCGCAGAAGTCGAGCACGGACTGGCCTGGCGCTATGTCCAGCAAAGCCACAGATTCCGCAGTCGCAGGATCCTGCACCACGAACGCACCCTCCGCGAACCCCTCCACCTCGGTCACCTTCCGCCCACGCGGCAACCTGACAAAGCCGTTAAGGTCATTAAGGTCTTTAGGGTCATTAAGGTCGTTAAGGACCTTAAAGTCGTTAAAGACCTTAATGTCTTTAAAAGCGAGCCACGTTTCGGCTGGCTGGTTGTGCCACTTCGCCATCGCCTCTGCGTTGGCTTCGCCATAGCGTGCGACCCAGCGCGCAACGAGCGCATTGGGATAGCTCTCGCGCTCCGCGAGCGGCGCGGCAGCGAGCTTCTTCTCGAACTCATCACGGCGGCGGAGAAGATTGCGCAGGACGCCGTTCACCACGCGGTCGAGCCGCTTATCGCGTCCGCTCGCCTTGGCGGCCGACACCGTCTCGTTGACAGCGGCGAAGTCCGGAACGTCCGGCATGTAGAGTATCTGCGCGGCCCCCACCAGGACAAGCGCCTCAAGCTCGCCCTTCGGCCACGTCTTCATCAGCTCGCCGAGGATGGAGCGGAGCGGACGGTACCTGCGCACCACGGTGTAGACGAGATCCTGCACGAAAGCGCGGTCTGCGCAGGCCGCCGGCAGGAGCTCGTTCGTGAACTCGTGCGTCGCCCGCCAGCGGCAGACTGCAAAAGCCGCTGTCCGCCTACTGTTCATCGACGGCTACGGCCTCGATCTCCAGCTTCACGTCCTTCGGCAGGCGCGCCGCCTGCACGCAGCTGCGCGCGGGCTTCGTGTCGCCGAACATCTCGGCGTAGACGGCGTTGATAGCGGCAAAGTCGTTCATGTCGCTGATGAACACAGTTGTCTTCACCACCTTGTCTAGCCCTGAGCCAGCAGCCTCCAGAACTTTCTTCAGGTTGGTGATCGCCTGGCGGGTCTGTCCCTCGACGGTCGTCGCCGTCACGGCGTTCGCCGCCGGGTCCATCGGTATCTGTCCCGAACACCAGATGAATCCGCCGGCCTTTATAGCCTGCGAATACGGCCCCAGCGCCTTCGGCGCACTCTCAGTCGAAATTATGTCCATTTAAGCCTTCAACCTTCTAACACTTTAACCTTTTAACCCTTTAACCCTTTAAACTTTTAAACTTTCCCATGTCTCCGCATCTGGCGGGTGACGGGCATCTCCACCGAGTCAGGCTCCACAACGCCGGCGTTCGCGGGCATCGGCGTGTACTTCCTGCGGATCCACCACGCCTGCGCGACGCCGAACGCGGTGCTGAGCGCCCAGTAGAGCGAAAGCGCGCTCGGGAAGTTGTAGAACATGACGAGCATGAACAGCGGCATCATTATCATCATCATGCGCTGCTGGTTCTTGTCGCCCGACGTAGGCGTGAACGCGCTCTGGAGGATGGTCAGTCCCGTCATGAATAGCGGCAGGATGTTGAGGCCGCCGAACGGGAACCAGCTCGCGAACAGCGCCTCCGGCTCGGAGAGGTCCGATATCCACAGGAACGGCGCGTAGCGCAGCTCCACCGTCGAGCGCAGCACGTTGAAGAGCGCTATGAAGACCGGTATCTGCACCAGCATCGGCAGGCAGCTCGACAGCGGATTCACCTTGTGGTCCCGGTACAGCTGCCATGTCTCCTGCTGCATGCGCTGCGGGTTGTCCTTGAACTTGGCCTGTATCTCCTTGAGCTTGGGCTGTATCTCCTGCATCTTGCGCATCCCCACGGTCGACTTGTGCGTCAGCGGCCAGAAGAGCAGGCGCACGAGGATAGTCATAAGGATGATCGCCACGCCGTAGTTGGGTATCAGCGAGTTGAAGAAGTTGAGCACCCACACCATCGGATAGCACAGCCACCGCCACATGCCGAACTCCATCACGTCCTTCAGGCCGAGGTTCCACAGCAACTTCTGCTTCTTTGGCCCGAGGTAGAGGACGTAGCTGCGCGCACGGCTCTCCGGAAGCGCGGAAGACATCATCGCCGCCGCCACCGACTTCGGCACGTACTCGCGCTTCGCCATGTCGCGGTCGATCGTCGCGACGAATCCCGCGTCGCCGGTCAATCCCGTCAGCGCCGTCACGAAGAAACGGTTCTTCACGGCAAGCCAGCTGCGCGCGCCAGGAATCGCCACCTTCTGACGTGGCGGCATGGCGGACGCGTCGGAGCTGCCGCTGCACCCGCCGAACCCTCCGGCGAGGTAGCTCTTCAGCGGCCCGTCGTCTCCATGATGCTCCACGTGGCTCTTGCCCTTCTCGTCGGCGACAATCCAGGAGTCAATGGAGAGGATATCGTTCTTCGACGAGCCCAGCGACATGCTCCCGATCGAGAGCGCCGTCGCCGCGTCAAGCGGACACCCCGGCGCGAACGTCTCCGCCACCTCGATCCGGTAGTCGTCCTTCAGCGACACCTCGCGCCGCAGAAACGCGTTCGTGAACACGACCGCGTCATCGCGGCTCTCGGCCACGGCGTAGTCCGCATCGGCATCCAGACCAGGAACGCCCGACAGCGCCAGCGCCGGACTTGCGGAAAGGTCCAGCACGACCGACGGATTGGAGTCCGAGATCACACCCGGCCGCTCGGCGTACTGGAGCATCCTCGCCTTCTTTATGACCGCGCCATGCGACGAGAACGTCAGCTCCAGCTGTCCGTTCTTCAGCGTCGCCAGCTGCTCCGGCGCGCGAGGCACTGCCTTGGTCTCGTTAATGTCTTTAACGTCCTTAAGGTCTTTAGGGCCCTTGGAGTCCTTAAGGTTTTTAGCGACCTCAGAGCCTTTAAGGTCTTTAACGGCCTTAGGCTGACTGGCTCTGGCAGCGGTCTGACGCGCCTGCGCCTCTGCCGCCTTCTTCTGGTCGCCGATCGACTGCCATATCCACCAGACCAGCACCAGCCCGAGCAGCGTCACTATAAGTTTTTCGCTCTTGTTCATCTCTTGCCTATAAGTTCTTTTGGAAACAACATAAACAACTTGTAAAAACAACCTCTTCTTTCTCGCCGCGCAACCGCGCGGCGCTCTTGAAACCGGGCGCAGTTGCGCCCGGATGGAAAAAGTTGTTTTTATCAGTTGTCATGGTTGTTTCCTTTTAAGCTCCAGATTTGCAACCCTTCACCTTTCACCCTTCACCGTTCACCCTTCACCGCCAAACACCGCTGCCACATCTATCTCCGAAAGATCGTGCACCAGCCACTCGCAACCGGCGAAATTCTGCTGGACAAGGCGGTTCCGGTCCAGTCCGATCACGCGCATGCCCGCGGCCCTGCCGGCCGCGACTCCTGCGGTCGAATCCTCCACCACCACGCATTCGCTCGCGTCGACATCAAGGAGCGACGCCGCCTGCAGGAATCCGTCCGGCGCCGGCTTGCCTCGTCCGTACTCCTCGCCTCCGAGGACAAACCTCACCAGGTGACTGACTCCGCAAAGCTCCGCCGCAGCCGCCACATCGTCGTGCGGCGAGCCGGAGACGATAACGCATGGCGCGATGCGAGCCACCTTGCGGAAGAAGTCCACGCTGCCCGGGATCACAAGCTTTGCAGGATCTGTCGCCAGCCGCGTGTAGTACGGGCGCAACGTGCGCGCGTCCTCTATCGGCGTCCTCTTCCCGAGAGCGGAAAACTCGGAGAGTATGGTCGCGTGGATGTCGAGCCAGCTGTGTCCGAACACGAGAGGCGCTAATGCCTCGGTGGTAGTATGCTGGCCCTGGTCGGCGAGCCAGTCCACGATGGCGCGCGTCCAGAGCATCTCGGAATCTATCAGCGTGCCGTCGAGGTCGAAAAGAAACGCGGCCGGCTTCATTTCCCCTTCCCGCAGCACTTCTTGTACTTCTTGCCGCTCCCGCACGGGCACGGGTCGTTGCGCCCGATCTTGGGCTCTTCACGGTGAAACGGCTTGTTCTTCTCGATCTCACCGTCGATGAAGCGCCACTCTCCGTCGATCTTCTTGAAATACGACTGCTCGCGATGCTCGCAGGCCTGGCCGTTTGCGGAGTATCGCGCCACGAAGGAGACGAACCCGTCCTCGTCGTCCGGTCCGCCCTTCTCGGTTCCCACTACCTCCAGCCCCTCCCAGGTGGCAGACTTCGACCACTCGCGGGTGGTATTCTCGTCGAACTCGCTACGGACCTCAGGGCCCGAGGACTCGAAGAGAAATTCCACGTTGCCGACGGCGTAAGCGCTGTAGCGCGCGCGCATCAGCTCGACCGCCGTCGCGGCCTTGCGGTCGCCGTTCAGAATGGGACCGCAGCATTCCCCAAACGTCTTTCCCGAGGCGCATGGGCACAGTTCATCGTTTTTCATGGCCGCTATTTTACCAAAAACGGGCGCGCCTGTGAAGCGGCGTCGAGATAGATGCGCTCTATCAGGTCCACGGGCTTGCGCGCCTCGTGCCCGTCTATGGGATAGGGCGTGCCGCCGCGAACCGACTCCATGAACGCCGCTATGCACTTGCGGTGCTGCTCGGTTGGGATTGCCCCCGCGTTCGACGAGCCATGCTGCGGGTCTTCCACCACGATCGTTCCCTTCGTGCCTGTTATCTCGATGCGCTTGCCGCGGCCGGGGAAGCTCGCCGTGGTGGCGTACACGCCGCCGAGCGCGCCACCCTCGAAGCGGAGCGCGGCCGAAACGGTGTCCTCCGCCTCCATCTGGTGCGCGAGCGTCGCCGTGAACGCCTTCACGTCCGTAACCGGCGGCATCAGCGCCGTCAGCCAGTCCACCATGTGGATCGCCTGGTTGATGAGCGCGCCGCCGCCGTCCATCGCCTTTGTGCCGTGCCAGTCCGAGCCGGTGTAGTAGGAGTCGTCCCGCCACCACGGCACGTGGACCGCCGCATACGTGATGCGGCCGAGCTCGCCCGAGTCCACCGCGGCGCGCAGGCGCGCGAACTCGTCGCTCCAACGAGTCTGGAAGATGCATCCTAGCGGCACGCCGGCCTTGTCGCAGGCGGCGATCATCGCGTCCGTCCGCGCCGTCGTGATGGCGATCGGCTTCTCAACCAGAACCGGCACGCCGTGCCGAGCGGCTGCGAAGACGGCCTCGTCGTGCGCGCCGCTCGCGTTCGCCACGAGGCACAGCCCCACGCCAGGCTGCGCCAGCGCGGCGTCCCAGTCGTCCGTCCTGCGGCACTTTGCCACCACCTTCAATCCGGGAATGCTCCCCACGGCCTCCTCGTGGAAGCGCGCGATCAAGCCGGTGCCGATGATTACCACTCCTGTGTCCATATCTCTTTTCCTTTGCCTTTTCCTTCTACGCGCCCATTATACCAAACCCCATGCCTTTCCTCCACACAACGACGCCCGCGATTTGGTATAATGCCTGCGATGGACAACAAGATCGAACAGATGCGCGAGATGGTCGCACGGCTCAACGCCGCTGCCGACGCCTACTACAACGGCCGCGGCGAGCTGATGACGGACTTCGAGTGGGACGCCCTCTTCGACCGGGTGAAGGAACTCGAGACGCAAACCGGCGTCGTACTGCCCGACTCGCCCACCAACCGCGTCTCTGCCGACGACGTGGCCGGACAGAAGGAGGCGCACGAGTTCGCCGCCCTCTCGCTCGCCAAGACGAAGAAGGTGGCGGACATCGCCAAGTGGGCCGAGGACAGGCCCATCTGGATATCGTGGAAGCTCGACGGCCTCACGCTCGTCGTCACCTACGACAACGGCCGGCTGAGCAAGGTAGTGACGCGCGGCGACGGCCACGTGGGCACCAACATCACCCATCTCGCCCCAGGCATACGCGGCCTCCCGCAGCGCGTGAAGGAGCCGGGGCACCTCGTCGTGCGCGGCGAAGCCGTGATCTCCTACGCCGACTTCGAGGAGTTCCTCGCCGAATCTCAGGAGGACTACGCCAACCCCCGCAACCTCGCCTCCGGCTCGCTCACGCTCAAGGACACGGAAGAGACGAAGGCCGTGGACGAGCTGCGCCGCCGCAAACTGCGCTGGATACCCTTCTCGCTCGTCCATGCGGAAAAGGCGTTCGCGTCGTGGGGCGCGCAGATGGACTGGCTGAACGGGATCGGCCTCGACGGCGTCGAGCGCGAGCGCGTCGACGATCCCACCGAAGCGAACCTCCAGAAGGCGATCGACCGCTGGACCGTACGCGTGACGGACGGCGAGAACCCCTACCCCGTCGACGGACTCGTCGTGGTCTACGACGACGTGGCGTACGCCAAGACGGGCAGCGTGACGGGCCACCACGCGACGCGCGCGGGCCTCGCGTTCAAGTGGCAGGACGAGACGGCCGCGACTATGCTGGAGCGCATCGAATGGTCCTGTGCCGTCGCCTCCATCTCGCCCGTCGCCGTCTTCGCGCCCGTGGCGCTGGAAGGCACCACCGTCAAGCGCGCCTCGCTCTGCAATATCTCAGAGTGCGAGCGCCTCGGCATCGGCGGACCGGGCACGGAACTCTCGGTCATCAAGGCCAACAAGATCATCCCCAAGGTAGTCGCAGTCACGCGCAAGGTCGGCGAGCTGGAGATTCCGGCCAAGTGCCCCGTCTGCGGCGCGCCCACGGCGGTGCGCGAGACCGAGTCCGGCACGCGCACGCTCCGCTGCACGAACGAGCATTGCGCCGCGCGCGAGCTGCGGAAGTTCATGCGGTTCGTCTCGAAGGACGGCATGGACATCGACGGCCTCGCGGGCGAGACGCTCGCCAAGTTCGTCAACAAGGGATGGATCAAGACGGTGGCGGACATCTACCGCCTCGGCGAGCATCGTCCCGACATCGCCATGATGGAGGGGTTCGGCGACAAGTCCGCCGCCAACATCGCCGCCTCGGTGGAGGCCGCTCGTACGCGCGAAGCGACCAAGTTCCTCGTGGCGCTCTCCATCCCGCTCTGCGGCATCGACGTCGCGAAGCGTCTGCTGCGTTCCGTCTCCAGCGTTCAGGAGCTTTTCGACAAGGCCGCAAACGCCGCCTCGGACGACATCTTCGCGGAGATCGACGGTCTCGGCGCGGTACGGTCGGCCGCGTTCGTGCAATGGTGCAAGACGCCGGCCAACCAGGCGCTCGTGGCCGACCTGCTCGGGCAGGTGACCCTAACCATGCCGGCCGCCGCGCCCGTCGGCGGCAGCTGCGCAGGACTGACGTTCGTCATCACCGGCGACGTCCACCGTTTCGCCAACCGCAACGAGCTGAAGGCGCTCATCGAGTCGCTGGGCGGCAAGACCGCAGGTTCCGTATCGAAGTCGACCAGCTACCTCATCAACAACGACGTCACGTCCACCTCCGGCAAGAACAAGAAGGCGAAGGAGCTGAACATTCCCGTCATCTCCGAGGATGACTTCCTCGCACGCTTCGCCGCCGACGCGCCGACGCCCGCCGCGTCCGCCCCATCAACTCTCACACAAGGAGAATTCGCCCTATGAAGAACTTGGGTGCCTGCCTGCTCGGCCTGTCGTGCCTCGCAGGGTGCATCGGCATGTACGACCACGAGTACGCCGGAATGCGCGAGCTGTTCAACGAACGCGACCTGACCAACTGGTACACGTACATACGCGGCAGAGGCGTGAACGTCGATCCCAAGGGCGTGTTCACCGTGAAGGATGGCGTGATCCACGTGAGCGGCGAGGAATTCGGATGCCTCACCACCGTAGAGGAGTTCTCGAATTACAGGCTGCTCGTCGAATACCGCTGGACGGGTGCGCCGAACTGGGGGCCCAAGAAGACAAAGGCCCCCGACAGCGGCATCCTGTTCCACTCGATCGGACCCGACGGCGGGTTCGGGAACACGTGGATGCTCTCGCACGAGTACAACCTCATCGTGGGCGCGTCCGGCGACCTGTGGACGGTCGGGCGGAAGGACCGCCCCGACATCTTCGTCGAGGGCGAGGTTGGCACGGAGATGCTCGGCGGCAAGCATTACATCCACAAGGAAGGCGGCAAGACCGTCCGCCTTACCGGCAACGCGCGCATTTGCCGTTCCGACATCGCGCGCGACTGGACGGACACCTTCGACGTGCGGCCTGCGAAGAACGAGAACCGTATCGGCGAATGGAACACCGCGGAACTCGTCTGCATGGGCGATAAGGCCGAGTTCTACTTCAACGGCAAGCTCGTCAATCGCCTCACGCGCCTCTCGCCCTCGCGCGGCAAGATCCAGCTCCAGAGCGAAGGCTGCCCCATCGAGTTCCGCCGCATCGCAATAAAGACCTATTGAGATGTTAACCACGAAACACACGAAAGGATGCGAAGCAGAAATGAATCTCATTTCGTGTGTTTCGTGTATTTCATGATTTAAACAACCATACCCAGAGAGAAAGCAATGAGCCAAAAAATGAAACCCATCGTCCACTTCGCCGACTTCCGCTGCTCCGACGCCGAAAACCTGCAGCAGAAGTTCGCGCGCCTGCTGAAGACCGCCGGACTCGGCAAGATCGACCTCGCCGACAAGTTCGTCGCCATCAAGCTCCACTTCGGCG
>CAMPAF010000065.1 GCA_946631535.1 uncultured Verrucomicrobiota bacterium | reverse complement strand
ACGCTGACCACCGACAGAAAGAAGATGTTCATCGCCGCGCACCTCGACGACCGCTACGAGCAGGGATGCATCAACTTCGAGACGGGCGCGTGGGAAAGCTGGGGCACCACGCCCTTCTTCGCCAACCACGACCAGCTCAACCCCGTCCGCGACGACATCGCCCTCATAGCCTGGGAGAAGTGTTCGCGCACTCCGGACGCGATCGAATACAAGAAGAAGACCGGCTGGTACCCGCGCATGTGGCTCGCCTATCCCGACGGACGCCGCGAGCTGCAGCCCAGCCGCATTCCCAACCACAACTACGCCACGCACGAACATTGGGCGGAGGACGGCAAGGGCTTCTACTGGTGCGCGCGCGGCGTGCACTACCAGGACCTCGCCACCGGCAAGCAGGAAACCGTCAGTCCGTGGCCCGGCGCGCACGCCACGATGTCCGCGAACAACCGTCTCGTCACCTTCGACATGTCGGTCGGCAAGTGGTACCGCGGCTGCCAGTGGAAGGTCGGGTTCTGGAACCGCGACGCTGAACAAGGGCTCTACATTCACTCGCTACGTCCGAAGCTGTGCGACGACGACGGCGGATGGCACGACCACCCCGACCCCCATCCCGCTTTCGTCTGCAAAGACAAGTACATCCTCTGCACGATGAACGGCGATGACCACCGCATGAACCTGTCGCTCACCCCCGTCGCGCCTCTCGTAGCGCGCACGCTGCAGGCAAATGGCAAGTAAGGTGACGCCACGCCCTGGGATTTGATATAATGGCCGCATGCGAAAGATAAAGCTCGGACTTTTCGGAAAGATCCTCATCGCCATAATTGGCGGCATGGCGCTCGGCTGGCTGCTCGGCCACCCGTATGCTCCCTGTTCGTGGGGACTCAGTGTGGTCAACGCATTCAGCGGCGTGTTCGGACAGATACTGCGCTTCATCGTGCCGCTCCTGATCCTCGGTCTCGTCACGCCCGCCATAGCCGAGACCGGTGCTGGGGCCGGGAAGACGCTCCTCGCCGTGGTCCTCATCGCCTACGGATCGACCGTCTTCGCAGGATTCCTCTCCTACTTCGGCAGCGCCCTCGTGTTTCCGTCAATTCTCACCGAGGGCATCGGACATCTTGACAAGGCAGCAAAGGTGAAACCGCTTCTCGAGATCCCGCCCGTAATGAACGTGATGACGGCGCTCTTCCTCTCCTTCATGCTAGGCCTCGGCATCATCTTCACGAAGTCGGTTGCGCTGAAGCGCGGCTTCGACGAGCTGCGCACCATCGTCTCCAAGACGATCGAGTTCGCTATCCTGCCGGTGCTGCCGTTCTACATCATGGCCATGATAGCGAACATGACGGCCTCGGGCCAGCTCGCCGCCTTCGGCGTGACCGCCGTGAAGATCATCGCCATGAGCATCGTCCTAACCGTGCTGCTGCTTTTCGTCCAGTACGGCGTGGCCTGCCTCCTTGCGCGCCGCAATCCGTTTTCCGTCATCTGGAACATGCTGCCGGCGTACTTCACTGCGCTCACGATCTGCTCGTCCGCCGCCACGATCCCCGTCACGCTCCGCTGCGTGCGGAAGAACGGCGTCAGCGAAGATGCCGCCGGACTTGTCGTGCCGCTCTGCGCCACCATCCACCTGGCCGGCTCTACCGTGAAGGTGGTATCGTGCGCGGTCGCGTTCATGGTGCTGGCGAACGAGCCGGTGACGCTCGGGCAGTTCACCTACTTCATCTTCATGATGGCGATCACCGCAGTCGCCGCGCCCGGAGTGGCATGCGGCGTGATCATGAGTTCGCTCGGCCTGCTGGAGTCCATCCTCCACTTCACCCCGGAACAGTGCACGATGCTCATGACCGTCTACGTGGCGATGGACGGATTGGGCACGGCGTGCAACGTCGCCGGCGACGGCGCCATCGCCCTCGTCATCGACCGTTTCTTCACGAAACGCGACTGATGGGTTGCGGTACGCCGACAGATTTGATAGTCTGTCGGCATGAAAAAGTCAGCTATCATCTCACTGTGCGCGGTCGCCGCGCTCAACGCCGCCGCTCTTATGGAAAGGACCACGCCCGAATCCCAGGGCGTGTCTTCATCCGCAATCATCGGATGGATCAACGCCTGCGAGCGCGAGCTCGACGCCCTTCACGGATTCGTGATCGTGCGCCACGGCCGCGTTATCGCCGAGGGCTCGTGGGCTCCATACGATACGTTGAACCGTCCCCACATGCTCTACTCCCACTCCAAGAGCTTCACCTCCACCGCCATCGGGTTCCTCGTCGACGACGGCAAGATCGACCTTGACGCACGCGTCCTCTCGTTCTTCCCCGACAAGGCGCCGCCGACGCCATCCGCCAACCTCCGCGCGCTGCGCGTGCGCGACCTCCTCACGATGAACGTCGGCGCGAGCTACACCGACGCCGAGCGCAAGGACATCAACGGCGACTGGGTGAAGGCGTTTCTCGCCAACGACATCGACAAGGAGCCTGGCACGGTCTTCAAGTACGACTCCTGCGCCACCCACATGCTCGCCGCCATCGTCGAGCGCGTGAGCGGGATGAAGCTGATGGACTTCCTGAAGGCGCGCCTCTTCGATCCGCTCGGCATGACAAGCCCATGGTCCACAGTGTCACCCACCGGCATCGCGTGCGGCGGCTGGGGCATGAACATGACCACGCGCGACCTCGCCCGCTTCGGCCAGCTCTACCTGGACAACGGCATGTGGGACGGCAGGCGCGTCATCTCGCGCGAATGGGTCGTCGCCGCCACATCTCGCCAGACCTGGTCCGGCGCGATCGCCGTCACGGGCGAGGACGGCAGCGACTGGCACCAGGGCTACGGCTTCCAGTTCTGGCGCTGCCGCCACAACGCCTTCCGCGCAGACGGCGCGTCCGGCCAGTACACCATCGTCATGCCCGACCAGGACGCCGTAGTATCCATCCACGCCGGGCTCAGGGACATGCAGCACGAGATCAACGTCGTGTGGGACCATCTCCTGCCGGCATTCGGTCCCAAGCCCCTTCCCGAGGACGCCCCCGCGCAAAAGGCTCTAGCCGACCGTTGCGCCTCGCTCAAGCTGCCGCTCCAGACCGGCTCCGCCGCGGCATCCGATCTGCCGTGCGCCGCCCAGATCGTCTCCAAGAACCCGTTTGGGTTCACGAGCGCGACGCTGGAGAAAGCGGAAGGCGGCTGGTCGCTCGTGCGCCCGGACGGCGTCCGCATCTCAGTCGGCGACGGGTCCTGGGCCGTCACGCCGTTCAAGTTCTCAGACTCCAACGTCGAGGCGCTCTTCGCGCTCATAGGCACGCAGGACGTGGCCGCCTCCGGCGCGTGGACCGCGCCCGGCATCTTCACCGTGCGCTGGTATCTCCTGAGCGGGCCGCAAAGCGGCACGTTCACCGTCGCCGTCCCCGTCGGCACGAAGATGGTCGCGCACGCCGGCGCGGGCGACCTCACCATGCCGCCGGCCTCGCGCCCCGCATACTCGAACGCCGTGGCCACCGCATGCAACATCGTCAAGCTCGACCTACAGTACACGAAGGACAAGCAGATAGTCATGGGCCACGACCCCACCCTCAAGCGCGTCATGGGCTGGCCTGTCACCATAGCAGACCTTACCTACGCGGAAATCTACGAAAAGGGCCGCTTCCTCGAACACGGCAAGCCAGGCAACGAGCGCATAGTGCGGCTCGACGAGGCGCTCGCCATCGTGAAGTCCGCTCCCGAGTTCTGGCTGGACTTCAAGCACTTCGCGCCGGACATGGCGGAGAAGGTGCTGGACGAGATTGACAAGGTCGGCATAGATCACGGCCGGCTTATGGTAGCGACATTCACGAAGCCTGCGCTCGAGTACTTCCAGAGGAAACACCCTGAGATCCGCCGCGTCGGGCACATCGGCGTCACGGCCAACACCAACGGCACGTGGTCATGCTACGCCGATCCCAAGAAGAAGTTCGCGACCAAGCGAGAGGTGCTTGACGCCGTTCTGCGCTATCGCGACAGGCTCGGCCTCTTCGGCGTCAACATGCCGGTGGCCCAACGTCAGACCCAACCAGAGGACATCGCCTATCTCCAGAAGAACGGGCTTTGGGTCTCGCTCTGGTTCGTGCAGAGCGAGGAGAAGGCGAAGGCATATGGCAGCGCGAACCCCAACGCCTTCGTCACGGACCACGTGACGAAGGCCCGCAGCGGACTGAAGGACCTCTAGCCGCGAAGGACAAGCCCCTTGAGGTAGAGACCCTCGGGGAAGGCCAGCGCCACGGGATGGTCCGCCGCCTGCCGGGTCCTGGCGACCACCTGCATGTCGCGCCTCGCGTCGAACGCCGCCTCCGCGCAAACCTTGGCGAACAGCTCCGGCGTCACTGCGCCAGAGCAGGAGAAGGTGGCAAGGATGCCGCCCGGACGCAGCAGCTTCATAGCGAGCAGGTTGATGTCCTTGTATCCGCGCGTCGCACGCATCAGGCCGGACTTCGTGTCCGCGAACTTCGGCGGATCGAGCACGATCAGGTCGAAAGAGCGTCCCTGGTCGCGGTAGAGACGCAGCTGCTTGAAGACATCCGCCACGAGGAAATCGACAGCGGTCCCGTCTGGGTTGGGCGTAAGCTCCGAGTTCCGCTTGGCGAGCACGAGCGCATCCGCCGAGGCGTCCACGTGCGTCACCGCACGCGCCCCTGCCGCTTGCGCGGCTAGTCCGAACCCGCCGGTGTACGAGAAGCAGTTCAGCACTTCCGCACCCCGCGCGTACACGCCAACGGCCGCACGGGCCTCGCGCTGGTCCAGGTAGAAGCCGGTCTTGTGCCCCTTGCGCACGTCCACCAGGAAGCGGATGGCCCCTTCGTGGATCTCTATCAGCTCAGGCGGCTCCGCGCCAGCGATGAGGCCTGTCTCCTGCGAGAGGCCCTCCCTCTCGCGTGCGGCGACATCAGACCGGTTCCACACGCCGGCGCATCCCGGCACGGACTCCATCAGCGCGTCTGCGATCTCGCGCTTCCAGAACTCCGCGCCCGCAGTCGCGAGCTGCACCACCGCCGTGCCTGCGTAGAAGTCCGCCACCACGCCAGGCAGCCCGTCGGACTCCGCGTTTATGAGGCGGCAGGCATCTGTCTCGCTGCCCGAAAGGAACATGCGCCGCCGTTCCACGGCCTCCGCCACGCGCCGCCGCACGAACGCCGCATCCGGCACAACGTCCGGAGAGAAGCTGAGCATTCGCACACGTATCTGCGAAGCGGGCGACCAGCTCCCGTAGCCGAGGCAGGTCCCCTTCGCGTCGCATACGGCAACCGTCTCGCCTACGCCAGGCGATCCGGTCACATCCCGTATCGCGCCCGAGAATATCCATGGGTGGTGGTGGACGGTCGCGCGTTCGCGGCCATGGTTAAGCGTGACATGGTTTACGGAAGACATACGGGCAGATTCCTTCGGTTGGGCGGTATTATAGCCCAAACCCAGCGCTCATGCAAATGGCCAAAATGGCGGCCGCCGAAATTTTCGCAGATACCCCATTGACGGCGCGGCCAGATTATGGCATACTATACGCCCGTTGCACCCGTGGTGAAATTGGCATACACGCTAGATTCAGGTTCTAGTGCCGCAAGGTGTGTGGGTTCAAATCCCACCGGGTGCACCAGGCTGGCCCCTTCGTCTATCGGCTAGGACATCAGGTTCTCATCCTGAGAAGAGGAGTTCGACTCTCCTAGGAGGTGCCAATCGCAGGGCACACGACGATAAAACCAAGAAAAAATGAGTGTTGTCTTGAAATCCTGCTGGCGAATTCTCAAGTTTTCCCTGTTGCTTATTCTGGGCGCGGTAGTCCTCGTCTTGGCCGCGGTCACCTTCTTCGACCAGCCCGTGCCGCAGCGGCTGCTGCGCAGAATCACCGACTCCGTCTCCGACGGCGACTTGCTCGTAAGCGCCGAGTCGGCGTCATTTCGCCTGTCCTACGGGCTCCGGATCCGCAACTTGCGCGTCTTTGACCGCAAGAAGCCGGCCTCGGATCCGATCGTCGCCGCATCTCTGGTCAATGTGCAGATCAACTTCTGGGAACTGCCATGGCGCCGCGAGACAATCCTGAAGCATGTCACGGTGACGGACTTGAAATATCCACGCCTCGGCGACGGATACTACATCCCCGACTCCATAGAGTTCCCCGGGCAGCCTGACTTCAAGGAAAAAAACGAGCCCATAACACTCGACCTCCCCACCATCCATCCCTTCCAGCTCACGCTGGTCCATCCAAACATTCTAGACGTCACTCCGAAATTCGTGGAGATCCCGCATGTCGAGTTCACGGGAAAGTCGATGGTCGCAAGAGGGATTCACCTCCAGTGGATCGACTCCGAAGCGCTCATGACGCTTGACGGCGAGTGCGCCATGGACCTCGACGCCCAACTTGTCCGCGGCAGGGTGCACGGCCTGGCACGCCAGAGCAACATCCTTCCGCTCCTCAAGGCGCTCGAGATCACCAACTCCTACGCCTTCATCGAAAGCTTCACCAAGGTGGAGCAGCCCGTCGTCGCCAGCTGCGACTTCAACGTCAATCTCCGCAACAACGACCTCAACATTCTTCTAGACCTCCATCCGACCGGCGGCTGCTACAATCAAGTGCCGCTCAGGAATGCCGACGGCAAGGTCGACATCACGGTATTCGTGCGCGACACCTTCCAGAACGCCCACATCGTAGTCGGGCCGATCGACGCCTATCTTGCGGACGGCAAGAGCATGAAAGGAACGATCTGCTACGACAACACGAACGACATCGGCTACGTGACTTTCAAGGATATCCATTCCACAACTTCTCTGTCAAACGCCCTGGCCGTCGCCGACGTGATGAACGACGGCACGCTCGACTGCCTCTCCCTATCCACTCCTCCGACCATCACACTCAACGGGCGACTCGCGGTCGATCCAACATACGCCGCCACGAACTTCCTCGACGGCACGCTCGCCTTCGACAAGGGTACTTTCTTCTCCATACCTCTCAGCAAGGCCTCGACCGAGTTCCACGTGCGCGGCACGGACGTCACCTTCTCCAACGCGCGCGCCACGGCCCCGCACGGCGGGACGGTAACCGGCGAAGGCCGCATTTCCATCCCTGAATTCAAGCAGGAAAAAGCGTCCTTCTCGGTTTCGGTAAAGTGCGCCAGCGTACCTCTCACCGACTTCGCCGACATCTTCAAGTTCGACGTCGGCGACAAGCACGGCACCATCTTCGGGAATGTAACCCTTTCGGGCCCGCTCCAGACCAATCTCTCCAGCCGCATAAGCGGGCAAGGCCACATCGAATGCCGCAATGGGCACCTTGCGCAGATGAAGGTTTTCGCCGGCCTAACCGACTACCTGGCCAAGCACGTCCCCGGCATCGCGTCATTCGTAAACCAGTCGCGCGGTTCCTTGGACTTCTCGATCACGAACGGCATATTCAGAACCGACAACATCCACATCGATGGCGGTTTCTTTTCGATCATCTCCTCCGGCACATACGACATTCCGAACGACAAGCTCGACTTCTCCGCGCGCGTGACACTTACCAAGAACGACGGTTTCTTCGCGACGCTCGCCACACCCATCACATGGCCGTTCGCCAATCTCTCGAAGATGCTGCTCGACTTCAAGATATTCGGCTCTCTAGAGAAGCCGGACTGGAAATACAACAAGAGCCTAATGGACAGGTTCAAGTAGGTTAGAAGGTTAAAAGATTAAAAGG
Organism: uncultured Verrucomicrobiota bacterium; assembly: GCA_946631535.1. The sequence continues at coordinate 3,678 of CAMPAF010000065.1, read as the reverse complement.
TTAAAGGGTTAAAAGGTTATTGACTAAAGGGTCAGAAGGTTGGAATGTTAAGGTGAAGCAAGATAATGGGATATCGCTTGAGCATGAGCGGGCGTTTGGCGAAGGCGCAGTCGTGATGGGGATCGACGAAGCGGGACGCGGGCCGCTTGCCGGCCCAGTGTTCGCCGCGGCTGTCTCTGTGCCTCTTGATCGCGCGTCCGAGCTGCTTGCCGGCGACTGGAACGCCGTCAACGACTCCAAGAAGCTCTCGCCCGCCCGGCGCGACGCCCTCGACGCCGCCATAAAGTCCACACCTGGATGCACCTTCGCAATCGCCTCCGCATCCGCCCTCGAGATCGACCAGTCGAACATCCTTCGCGCCACCCACCTCGCCATGCGCCGCGCCGCCTTATCCCTCGCAGAGAAGCTTGGCATGCCGCAACCTCCCCCCGAGCAGTCCTCCAACCTTTCACCTTTCACCCTTCCCCCTTCACCTTTCCGCATCCTCGTCGACGGGCTGCCTGTCAAGACGCTACCTTTTCCGTCGAGGAACCTAGTGAAAGGCGACGCGAAGTCTCTTTTCATAGCCGCTGCTTCGATACTCGCCAAGACGGCCCGCGACGCCTACTGCCTCGAGATGGACGACCGCTATCCCGGCTACGGCTTCGCCGTCCACAAGGGATATCCCACGCCCGCTCACTTCGCCGCGCTGGAACGCCTAGGCCCCTGCCCGGAACATCGTCAGAGCTTCGGACCAGTGGCGGAAGCCATGTTCTTCCGCGGGACAGGCCAGGGCCAGTCCAATCAGTCCTGAAGGAGCTGCTCGAGATGCATCCCGTGCGAGGCCTTCAATAGGACCAGATCGCCCGCCGCGAGATAGCCCCCCAGGAAGGACTTAAGGTCGTTAAGGTCTTTAAAGTCCTTAAGGTCCTTAAGGTTTTTAAGGCCGTTAAGGTCTTTAAGCGCCGCAGCGAAGGCATCACCCACCAGCAGCACGGCGTCCAGGTTTAGGCTAATGGCCCGCGCCAACACCTCCGCGTGGTGCTTCGCGCTGCTTTCGCCGAGCTCGAACATGTCGCCAAGCACCGCGATCCTGCGACCCTTCGCCGGCACCGACGCGAACGTCTCCAGCGCCACCATCATGCTAGTGGGGTTGGCGTTGTAGCAGTCGGAGATGAACGTCGCGTCCCCTTTCTCCACCACGCGCCAGCGATTGCCAGGCAACGCGAAGTCCGCCAGAGCGGCGAGGCACTTCTCCGTCGCCACGCCAAGACGCCGCGCGCATGCGGCGGCAATAAGCGCGTTAGACACGTTGTGCCGCCCCGGAAGACGCACCGCTAGCGCGTCGCGGAACGCCGCCGCCTCGGGATCGTCCTGCGACACCGTCACGACAGGGGCCGCGCTCATCGCGCGGAGGCGCTCGTATCGGTCGTTCTCGCGCGCAAGTACCGCAAACCCGCCAGGCGGCAACGAACGGAACATCGTCCCCTTCTCGTCGGCTATGCCGTCCTGCGTCTTGAAGAACTCTATGTGCGCCGTGCCGATGGAGCTGATCAGTCCCACGTCAGGCCGCGCGATGTCCACGAGGTACGCGATCTCGCCCGGATGGTTCGTGCCCATCTCTACGACAAGGAAGTCGGCGTCCGACGGACAGTTGAGGATAGTGAGCGGCAGGCCTAGGTCGTTGTTGAAGTTGCCCGCCGTCGCGTGTACCTTGAATCCGCCCGCGCGCAGGAACGCAGCCGTCAGCTCCTTCACGGTCGTCTTCCCCGCGCTGCCGGTGACGCCGATGACCGTGGCCTTCAGCGTCTTGCGGTACTCGCGCGCTGCCGCCGCCAGCTCTTCCCTGCCGTCTATGATCCCGGCCGCGCCGGCGGCTTTCGCCTGCGGGATGAAATCGTGCCCGTCCACATGCTCGCCCTTGATGGCGACGAACAGCATGCCTGGCTTAACCTGTCGCGAGTCTAGCGTCGCGCCGCTGAATGTGATGTTGGCCATGGCGATAGTATACCATTATTCGAACGTGAGCGTGCCGCCTTCAAGAAGATCCTTGCGCCGGACGAACGGGCGCTCCCCCTTCTTGCCGTTCCATGCGTGGCCAGGCGTGCCCGCCCCGTCATGGCGGCGGATCGCCAGCCGCCGCCCATGCGGCAGCGAGACGTCCACGCGGTCGAAGAGCGGCAGCCCCAGCGCGTACTCGCCGCTCGCGGGGCACACGGGGTACATCCCGATCGCGCTCCACACGAACCACGCGGACGTCTGCCCGTTGTCCTCGTCGCCGCAGTAGCCGTCCGGCCGCGCCTTGTAGAGGCGGCTCATCGCCTCGTGCGCCCAGCGTCGCGCCTTCGCCGGCGCGCCCACGTAGTCGTAGAGATAGATCATGTGCTGGATCGGCTGGTTGCCGTGCGCGTACTGCCCGAAACCCGCGATCTGCATCTCGCGGACCTCGTGCGTGCAGCCGCCGAAGAACGAACCGTCGAAACGGGGCGGCGCGGCGAACACCTCGTCGAGGCGCGCCGCCACCGCCCTCTCGCCGCCCATCGCCGCCACGAGCCCGGGGATGTCGTGGAACACGCTCCACGTGTAGTGGAGCGGCGTGCCCTCCGTGAAGTCGTAACCCCAGCGGATCGGACTGAACTTCGGGTCCCAGCTGCCGTCCTTCGCCCGGCCGCAGGCAAGCCGGTGCTCGGGATGGAGCAGGTTGCGCCAGTTGCCAGACCGCGCGCGGAACACGTCCGTCTCCGCCGCCGGGCGCCCCAGCGCCGTTCCCATCCTCCAGATGCACCAGTCGGCGTACGCGTACTCGAGCGTGCGCGCGGCGGACTGGTGCCCGGTGGCACCGTCACGCGCCACGTAGCCGAGCGAGTTGTACTCGTCGAACCCGACGCGCCCCGTGGAGATGAGCGTGCCAGTGGCGGAGGTCGCCTTCACGAGCCCCGCGTAGAGGTCGCGCGCCGTCGCATCGTCCATGCAGCCCGCGAAGTACGCGTCCGCCACCACAGACGCCGAGTTCTGCCCGATCATGCAGTTGCGGTGGAACGGCGCCGACCACTCCGGCAGCCACCCGCTCTCTTCCAGACAGTGCCGCAAGCCTTCCATGATCTCCGCGTTGCGCTCGGGATAGACGAACGCGAGCAGCGGGAAGAGCGCGCGGAACGTGTCCCAGAACCCCGTGTCGCAATAGTACCGCCCCGGCAGCACGCCCTTGCCGTAGGGGCTGCGGTGGACCGGCTTCCCGTCCGCGCCGTACTCGTGCAGCTGGCGCGGGAAGAGGAGCGCCCGGTAGAGGCACGTGTAGAACTTGCGCAGGTCCGTCTCGCTCCCGCCGGCGGCATCCAGCCGGCCGAGCGCCTCGTTCCACGCGGCGCGCCCCTGCGCCACAAGCGCGTCGAAGCCGCCGTCCCCCAGCTCGCGCAGGTTGCGCGCCGCCTGCTCCGGGCCGACGAAGCTCGACGCCACGCGCACGTGCACGCGCTCGCCGCGCGCCGTCGGCGCGAACGTCACCACCGCGCCCGCATGGTCGCCCGCAAACGACGTCTCCTTCTCCAGCTTCTTGCCGTTCCAGACCTCGACCGACGCGAACGGCTTGTCGAACTCCAGCACGAACCAGCAGTCGAGCGGTTTCAGGTTCAGGTGGCGCTCGTTTCCTCGGATGTTCATCTTCGAGCTGCGCCCCGTGATCCGGCGGTTGGCGACATC
>CAMPAF010000064.1 GCA_946631535.1 uncultured Verrucomicrobiota bacterium | reverse complement strand
CCTTCTCGAAGGACGGCGGCTACACGTGGTCGCCCATCGAGGCCGGCACGTTCGCGAACACGCCCACGCGTCGCGCGGTGACGCGCCTCCCAAGCGGGAAACTGCTGCTCATCAAGAACGGAGACAGGCCGGACGCCAACCAGGGACGGAAGAACCTGACGGCGTACGTCTCGGACGACGAGGGCAAGACGTGGAAGGGCGGGTTGCTCCTAGACGCGCGTCCGAGCGCCACGTACCCCGACTTCACGCTCGGCCAGGACGGCACCATCTACGCCGTGTGGGACTACGACCGCTGCGGCGACCGCGAAATCCTCTTCGGTCGCTTCACCGAGGCGGATGTCCTTGCGGGCAGGCCCGTCTCGCCACGGACGAAGATCGGCGTGACGGTGACTTCGCGGATCAAGCCGGCCGTCGGCGGGCGCGACTTCCCCGTCACGGCGCCGACGGACGGCGCGGACGCGACGGCGCGCGTGCAGGCGGCGTTCGACGAGTGCTTCAAGGCGGGAGGCGGCACGGTGACGCTCGCGCCCGGCACATACAACGTGGGCGGGCTGCGTCTCCGCAGCCGCACCACGCTCCACCTCAAGAGCGGGGCGGTGCTGAAGGGCGCGCGCGACTGCGAGCGCTACCGCATCCTCGCGGGCGACAAGCTCGAACCGGCGCGCGCGAAGGACCTGCAGTATCCTGGCTTCACGAACCAGCAGGTGAAGAAAGACCCCGCGCTGCGCGGCAAGGTGAAGCTCTCCAGAATCTACGGCAGCCGGTGGTGCGACGCGATGATCCGAATCTACGACGCGGTCGACGTGGCGATCATCGGCGAGAAGGGGAGCGCGATCGACGGCTGCAACAGCTACGACGCGACAAACGAGGAGGGGTACCGCGGCGTGCACGGCATCTCTGTGCACTACGCCACGAACCTCGTCTTCCGCGGGCTCAACATCCGCCATACGGGCAACTGGTCGTTCTGCGCGTTCGAGAACGCGAACATCGTCTTCGACGACCTCGACATCATCGCGGGGCACGACGGGCCGCACTTCTCGGTCTGCAACGACGTGGTCGTGAAGAACTGCCGCATCGCGACGGGCGACGACTGCATCGCGGGCTTCGACAACGAGCACGTGCGCGTGCGCAACTGCGACCTCAACACCGCGTGCAGCGCGTTCCGCTTCGGCGGGTACGACGTGCTGGTGGAGAACACGGTGTGCCACGGTCCCGCGAAGTACCTCTTCCGCGGCTCGCTCACGCAGGCGGAGAAGGCGGCAGGGGCGATGGCGGGCGTCCACGAGCGGCGTAACATGCTCTCGCTCCTCACGTACTACGCCGACTTCTCCATCCAGGTGCGCCGCACGCCGGGGAACATCGTGTTCCGCAACGTGACGTGCCGCGACGTGGACCGTTTCCTCCACTACAACTATTCGGGCAACGAGACCTGGCAGCGCGGCATGCCCCTGAAGAACGTCCGGTTCGAGAAGGTGAAGGCGTCGGGCGTCAAGCTGCCGCTCTGCGCCTACGGCGACAAGGACCTGCCTTTCGACCTGTCGTTCAAGGACGTGTCCATTTCCTTCGTCGGAGAGCCGCCGGAGTTCATCCGCGGCGCGCATGTGGAGAAGATCAAGGCAGAGAACCTGAAGGTGGAGGGCGTGAAGGGTCCGTTCTTCCGCACGTGGGGAGGCGAACCCAAGGTCGAGGTCAAGGATGCGAAGGGCATTGCGCCGACTGTTGTGCCCGCCACGGAGCCGTTCCGCGTGCGTCCGATCTGACGGGCTTGCGCGAGCGGGGATTATAGGGTAAAATTACAGGAAACTTTTGAGGCATAGAGGACAATGAAGAACTATCGTTTTTGCTTGATGGGCGCCGCTTGCGCGGCATTGGTGGCAGTCGCTGCGGAGGCCAAGGTCCCGTGGGACCTCTATCCCCGTCCGCAGATGGTGCGTGCGAACTGGACTTGCCTGAACGGCGAGTGGGACTACGCGGTGACGGCGATCTCGAACACGTTCGTGCGGCCGACGTCGTGGCAGGGCAAGATCACCGTGCCGTTCGCCATCGAGTCAAAGCTCTCGGGCGTGGGGCGTGACCTGGCGCCCGACGAGTTCCTGTGGTACCGGCGCACGATCGACGTCTCGAAGAAGCCTGGCGTGCGGACGCTTCTCCACTTCGACTCCGTCGACTTCCGCGCGCAGGCGTTCCTCGGGCACGACGAGCTTGACGTGCCGCACGAGTCCATGAACGTGCCGTGGGTCATCGACATCACCGACAAGGCGAAGGAAGGCGCGAACGAGCTGACGGTGCTCGTGTGGGATCCTACCGAGACTGGCGCGTTCGGCTCCACCGGAAAGCAGATCCTCGATCCGTCGTCATGCTTCTACCACCGCTGCTCCGGAATACTCGGGAGCGTCTGGACGGAGGAGGTGCCGGAGGACTACGTGGTATCGTACCGCGTGACGCCTGACATCCACGCAGGGACGGTGACGTTCAAGGTCGACGTGTCGCGTCCGGGCGCGGCGCTCGTGGAGATCGATGTGCTGAAGGACGGCCACGCGATAGACGCCGTGAAGGGGAAGGGGCTTCCCGGCCGCGACATCGTGGTGAAGATGCCGGAAGGGTTCGCGTGCTGGAGCCCGGAGTCGCCGGCGCTGTACGGTTTCCGCATGCGCTACGGGACGGACGCCATCGAGGGGTACTTCGCGATGCGCTCGCTTGAGAAGCGGCGCGACGAGAACGGCATCTGGCGCTTCTTCCTGAACGGTAAGCCGTACTACGTGATGGGCACGCTCGACCAGGGCTGGTGGCCCGACGGACTTCTCACGCCGCCGTCAGAGGCTGCGATGGAGTTCGACATCCGCACGCTCAAGGAGATGGGCTTCAACGCGCTACGCAAGCACATCAAGGTGGAGCCTCTGCGCTACTACTCGATCTGCGACAAGCTGGGCCTGATCGTCCTGCAGGACATGCCGAGCGACGTGCCGCGCGAGCGTCACGGCATGAAGGGCATCGGCGGCAGGGAGGACACCGTGCGCTACGGCTTCTACCGGCGCGACCTGAAGCGTGTGATCGACCATCTCTACAACGTGCCAGCCATCTTGATGTGGATTCCCTACAACGAGGGGTGGGGACAGCCGCGCGCGCTGCTCACGCACATGACGCTCGACTGGGTGAAAGGCTACGACCCTTCGCGCCTCGTGAACGGCCCGTCAGGCTGGAACGACTCCGAGGGTGGCCAGGTGCTCGGCAACCCGCTCAACAACGACTGGCGCGGCAAGCGCGCGCAGACTGCGCATCGGCCGGCCGGCGAATGCGAAGCCGCGGACGTGGTGGACAGCCACCACTATCCCGACCCGATCCTCTTCGAGGCGAACGACCGCCGCATCTCGTTCGTAGGCGAGTTCGGCGGAATCACTTACATCGTGCCCGGCAAGGAGTGGGCTGGCGACACGAAGAAGCAGCACACCTACACGAAGGAGAACTCCGTTGAGGCCGCAGAGGCTCGCTACGGCAAGATGATGGACATGCTTGCCAACTTCGTCGGAAAGGGGCTGGGTGGCAGCATCTACACGCAGACGACCGATGTCGAGCGCGAGATGAACGGGCTAATCACCTACGACCGCACGACCGTGAAGTTCGACAAGGCGCATATCCGTGCCTTCCACCAGAAAGTCTTTGACGCGTTCGAGAAGGCCGTGCGAAAGCCCTGATCAGGGCTTGTCCAGCTTGATGGACGACACCGTGCCTGCGGGAAGGGGCGGCAACGTGCCGCCTTCCTCGACAATCCGTGCGTCGTTGAAGACGTCGTCCCACGTCTGGTAGCGCTGTTCGCGCTCCTTGACCACCATGCCGGCCATGAGGCGGACGAATCCTTCCGAAAGCAGCGGGGCCATCGTTCTCGGGTCCGGAGCCTGCTGCTGCGGATCGACATGCGCACGGAGAATGTCGTCGTTAGACATTATCGGAAAGAGCATGCGGCCTGTCGTGAGGTGGTACAGCGTGGCGCCGAGGCTGTAGATGTCCGCCCGGCAGTCGAGTTCCACGTCGCCGTATATCTGCTCGGGGCTTATGTAGGCGGGAGTGCCGACGACTTCTTCTGCGCGGGTAGTGTTCTTGAGGACGGCTGTCGACTGGCACAGGCCGAGGTCTAGGACCTTCACGGTGCCGTCGCTATCGACCATTATGTTGTCCGGCTTGATGTCGCAGTGGATGATCCCGAACTGGTCCCATGCGTACTTCATGGCATCGGCGACGGACTCGCATATGATTACGGCGTCTATCTGCTGCAGTCTGGCCTTGCGCTTGAGAAGCGAACCGAACGTGTAGCCGTCCACGTAGTCCATTATGAAGTAGTAGCGTCCGTCTGCATAGTCGGCGCCGTAGCCCTGCACGATGCCCTGGTGGTGGAGGCTGCTCATTGTCTTGACCTCGACCATGAACTGCCGCAGGTCCTGCCCGGTGACGGCGAAGCTCTTGTCGAGGACCTTGACCGCGACGTAGCGCTGGAGGTCCTTGTGCCATGCGCGCCACACGACGGCCATGCCGCCGCGTCCTGCGATGCGGTCGAACTCCAGGAATGGAATGTTGGGCGGCACGTCGCGCGATATCTTCCGCATCACGCGCGTGGGCTGGACGACTGACGTGTCTTCACTCATTTGCGTTCCTTCCTGGGGACATACCCCTCTCCAGAGCATTTCTTGCAGATTGTGCCGCCGCGCCCCTCGCACGCTGGGCATTCCACCTTTCCGATCCCGCCGCATGTGCCGCAGGGAGAGACGATCTTCTTCACGTGGCGCGAGGTGCGGCCTGCAGTGCGTTCCTCCGTGAGAATCCAGCCGGGCTTCTTGCTTTTGTCGCTTTGGCACTTGTTGCACTGGACGTAGCCGGTCTTCTTGCACTTCTGGCAAGGGGCGACGCCTGTGCTGAGGCAGTCGATGCACGGCGCGAGGCCGGTCTTGTCCTCGGGCGGCGTTGCGGGCGTCCAGCGCTCGTGGCGGCCTGTGCCGTTGCAGAGCGGGCACTTGTCATGCTTCACGTCGAAGCGGTGTATCTTGAACGGCTTGCCCGGCGTCACGCCGATCTCACCGTCGAACTGCCCGAGGTTTGGCGGCGTGAGCGAGACTGACCTCTTGCCGCGGCAGGCCGGGCAAGGCTCGAAGCGCACTTGCGGCAACGCCGCGAGCGCGGTGAAAGGTGAAAGTTGAATGGTTAAAAGCGAGAGCAGGAGGATTTGTGTCGGGGCTGTGATTTTCATGGGATGTCTCCTTCCTTGGCGTATTCGTCTAGCTTGCGGTAGAGGGTGCGGCGCGAGATGCCGAGCACTCGCGCGGCCTTCGAACGGTTGTTGCCGACGCTCTGGAGAGCGGCGAGTATCTTGGCCTTCTCCGTCTCGGCGAGCGTGCCGGTGGCGGCGATCGGGAGAGAGATGGCGGCGGGTGCGCGCATCTCGTCGGGAATGTCGGCGACGTCGAGCTGTCCGCCGGAGGATAGGACGACCATTTTCTCGATGGCATTGCGCAGCTCGCGCACGTTGCCAGGCCAGGAGTAGGCTTCGAGCATCTTCAAGGCGGCGGGAGTGATGCCGGTGACGGCGCCGCCGTTTGCGGCCGACAGTTCCTTGATGAAGCGCGAGACGAGAAGCGGAATGTCCTCCACGCGATCCTTGAGGGCCGGGAGGTGGATGTCGATCACGTTCAGGCGGTAGAACAGGTCCTGGCGGAAACCGCCGGCTTCAACGAGCGCCTTCAGGTCGCGGTTCGTGGCGGCGATCACGCGGATGTCCACATCCACGGGCTGCGATCCGCCAACGCGCGTGAAGCTGCGGTTCTCCAGCGCGCGCAGGAGCTTCACCTGCATGGCGAGCGGGAGCTCTCCCACCTCGTCGAGAAAGAGCGTGCCATGGTTGGCAGACTCGAACGAGCCGATGTGCTGGGCGACGGCGCCCGAGAAGGATCCCTTCTCGTGGCCGAAGAGCTCGCTTTCGATGAGGTTCTCCGGAATCGCCCCGCAGTTCACGGCCACGAACGGGCCTTTCGCGCGTGGCGAGAGGTTGTGGATCGCGTGCGCGATGAGGTCCTTGCCCGTGCCGTTCGGGCCCTGCAGCAGCACCGTGGCGGACGACGGCGCCGCACGCCGCACCATCTTGAACACGCGTTCCATTGCGGCAGACGAGCCCACCATGTTGTCGAGGCCGTACTTCTCGTCGAGCTGGCTGCGGAGCGAGGCGACCTCGCTCTCGAGCGCACCCGTCTTTAGCGCCTTTGCTACGCGCAGGTCGAGCTGGTCGAGGTCGACGGGCTTCATGATGAAGTCGTCTGCGCCGTCCTTCATGGCGGCGACCGCCTGGTCCACGGTGCCGAAGGCGGTCAGCAGGATGCAGGCGAGGTTCGGGCGCATCTTCTTCGCGGCCTTCAGGAGCTGGAGGCCGTCCGCGCCGGGCATGCGGACGTCCGAGAGCATGAGTGCGATGGACTGATCGGCCTCCAGCGCCTTGATTGCGAGCTCGGCGTCGGCCGCAGTGGTCACGTTGTAGTCGGCGCCGAGCGCGCGGGCCATCAGCTCGCGCGTGTCCTTCTCGTCGTCTACTATGAGTATCGATGGTTTCATGTGAGCCTCCTCACGCGCTTCTCGAGCCGCGGGATGCGGACTGTGAAGGTGGTGCCGGCGCCGGGCTTCGACTCCACGTCGATCTCGCCGCCGTGGGCGCGGACGATGCGGCGGCTCACCATGAGGCCGAGCCCCGTGCCTTCTTCCTTGGTGGTGTGGTAAGGTTCGAAGATGCGCGATAGCGTCGCCGCATCCATGCCGCTGCCGTTGTCGCGGAAGAAGACGCGCACGTCGCGGTCGTCCGCCGCCACTGCGATGTCGAGCGCGCCGCCGTCCTTCATCGCCTCCAGAGCGTTCTTGACAAGGTTGAAGAACACCTGTTCCATCTGCGCACGGTCGATAAGGACTGACGGCAATGCGGACGGAAGGGCGAGACGCATCTGTATGCGGCGATCCTCGAACTGCGCCTTGAACGCGGCGAGCGTGTCCTTGAGCGGAGCGTCAAGCGTGCCGCGCACAAGGTTGAGCTTCGCGGGGCGAAGCGCGGAGAGAAATCCCTTTATGATGTCCTCCAGCCTCTTGACTTCGTTCTGTGCGGTGGAGATGTCTTGCAGAAGGCGTTCGCGGCGTTCCTCGTCAGGCTCGTGGCGGAACTCGCGCGCGAGGAGCTGGAGGTTCAGCGAGAGGGCGTTGAGAGGGTTGCCGATCTCGTGGGCGACGCCCGCCGCAAGGTCGCGCACGGCGTCCGTCCTGCTCGACTCGATCGCGCTCTCGGCGCGCGCGTGCGCGTCCGTCACGTCACGCACTAGCACCACCGTGCCGTTCTGCGACGGCATTGCGTTCAGCTCGAGTATGCGGTGTTCGGGGTAGAGGACTTCTAGTTCCTGCGCGGATGTCCGGTTCCAGCCTTCGTGGGCGGGGTGGAGAAGGTTGTCCCAGTCCCAGCCTGGGATCGTCTTGCGTATTGGCTTGCCGCGCGCCTTCGAACAAGGGCACCCGGTCAGCGCCTCGGCGGCGGCGTTGGCGTAGAGCAGGTCGCCGGCCGGCGAAACGACAATGACCCCCTCCTTCAACGTGTCGAACACCGACTCGAAGAAGCCGATCTCGTCCGCAAGCTGCCGGAACTGCCGCCGCCTGTCGGCGGCGTCCAGCTTGTCCAGCCGCTGCGCGACCTTATCGAAAAATACGCTCATTGTGCCAAAACGCTCCAGTGGTTCGTCTCGGCACATATTATACCATTTGCTTATTAGATTGCAACAGTGGCGTGAGGGCGGCAGATTGTGGTAAAATGCGCGGCGCATGGACGAGACGGAGACAATTGCGGCCATATCGACGCCGCCTGGGCGCGGCGGCGTGGCCGTCGTGCGCGTGAGCGGGCCGGCGGCATTTGCGGTCGCTGCGCGGCTGACGGGTCGTCGTGTTGACGCATCGCTGGCCGGCCGTTTTTTCCACTCGGCCTTTTTTAAGGTCGTTAAGGTGTTTAAGGATCCTAATGTCTTTAATGACCTTAATGCTCCTACCACCCTTAATGCCCCTACCACCCTTAATGACCTTAATGCTTCTACCACCCTTAATGACCTTAAGGACTCTAAAGGCCTTAATGACCTTAAATCTGTCGGTGAGTTGCTGGACGATGGACTAGTCCTCGTATTTGCCGCGCCGCATTCCTACACCGGCGAGGACGTGGTGGAGTTCCAGTGCCATGGCGGCAGCGTCGCCCCGCGTCGCGTGCTGGAGGCTTGCTTGGCAGCCGGCGCGCGACTGGCGAGGCGGGGCGAGTTCACGCAGCGCGCCTTCCTCAACGGGCGGCTCGATCTTTCCGCCGCCGAAGCGGTAATAGACCTTATCGACGCCAAGACCGACCGGGCGGCCGACGACGCGGTGGCGCGCCTTGGCGGTGCGGCATCGGCCGGGTTCGAGGCGCTGTACGCCGTTGCGCTAGATATATCAGTGCGCTTGGAACACTCGCTCGACTTCAGCGAGGACGAGTTGCCGGGCGACTTCGCGGACAACCTTGCTCGCGACATCTCCTCCCTGCGCTCGCGCATTGCCGCCCGTCTCGCCACGGCGCGCGAGGGACGTCTCTTGCGCGAGGGGGCGCTAGTCGTGCTGGCAGGTCCGCCCAACATTGGCAAGAGTTCCCTCTTGAACGCCCTGCTCGGCGAACGGCGGGCGATCGTCTCCGACACCGCGGGCACCACGCGCGACTTCATCGAGGAGAGCGTGGAGATTGGCGGATGGCCAGTGCGGCTTGTGGACACGGCAGGCCTACGTGCCGCCGGGGATGTCATCGAGGCCGAGGGCGTTGACCGCGCCGAGGAACTTATCGCCAAGGCCGACCTGGTGCTGTCGCTCGAGGAGGCGCCTGGGAGCGGGGGATCGGCCGGGACCGGGAGCGGGGGAACGGCCGGGACCACCGAGACCACCGGGAATACCGGGATTGAGGATCGGGTTCTCCATCTGCTATCCAAGTGCGATCTTCTCCCGGCAGTCTCGGTCCCGGAGGTCCCGGCGCTCCCGGTCCCGGCGCTCCCGCTCCCGGTACTCCCGGTCTCGGCCCTCACGGGCGAGGGATTGCCTGAGCTGAGGGCGGCGATCGCGGATCGCCTCGAAAAGCTCGCGGCGAAGGGCGAGGAGGCGAGCGGCGCCGACGTGACCACTCGCCAGAAGGAGCTTTTGCAGGTTGCCGCCGACGCGTTGGAGCGTGTCAATGTCGGCGATCTCGTGGTGGCGGCCAACGAGGCGCGAGTCGCCGCCGAGTCGCTTGGCAAGATACTTGGCAAGGTCTACACGGAAGACCTGCTCGAATCGATCTTCTCGCGCTTCTGCGTGGGGAAATGACATGGATGGAAGCGAGATGAAAAAGTTGCTGCTTCTAGGTCTGGCCGCTGGCGTGTGCGTGGTGGCGCTGTCGCTGTGCTCGTCCGGGAAGGGGCGCATACGCGACGAATGGACGGCTATGGGGACTATCGCCGGGCTCACGTTCCGCGGCGACGCGCCGGACCGCGAAGCGGCGAGAGGTTTGGTCCAGGCGCGCTACGAACGTTTGGAGAGTTTGCTTTCCGCGTGGGACGCCGACTCCGAGCTGAGCCGTCTCTCGCGCGAAGGTGGCACGAACTGGATCGGACGCGTCTCGGCCGAGGTGAAGGAATGCTACCGCGCCGCCATGCTTCTCGCGGAGCGTTCTGACGGAGCCTTCAATCCTCAGATCGGCGCCCGCATGAGGGAACTGGGCTTCAGCGGCGGAAGGTCGTTCGCGGACTTCGATCTGGGCGCGATCGCGAAGGGCTTCGCGGTTGACGCCGCGTGGCAGGACGTGACGCGCCGCTTTGGCGAGCCGGACCTGCTGATCGATCTTGGCGGCAACCTGCGCGTGGTCGGCGGCAAGTGGCGCACAGGCGTGCGCAACCCGTTCGGTCAGGGATATGCCGCCACGATCGTGCTCACGAACAGCGAGGCCGTCGCCACGAGCGGAAACTACGAGCGGTTCGTCGTGCAGAACGGCGTGCGCCGCTCGCACATCATCGACGGCCGTACGGGCGAACCTGTGACGGGGATGGCAGGCGTGACCGTGGTGGCGCCAACCGCGACGCTGGCGGACGGGCTATCGACAACGCTGTTCGTTCTTGGGCCGGAAGCGGGGGAACGGTTCCTCGCCAAGTGGCATCGCGATGTGCTGGCGCTTTGGATACCGGATACGCCGGAGTCGCCGACCGTGTGCGCCACGCGGGCGATGGCCGCGCGGCTCAAGGACGTGGAGTACCCGTTGCGCCTTGTGGCGGACGGCAAGGTGGAGAAGTGAGGAGCTTGCGAATGGTCAGCTGCGAGAACATGGCGGCGCGCGCCAGCATGATGCGGACGATCCGAGCCTTCTTCGATTCGCGTGGATTCGTGGAGGTGGAGACGCCGGTGCGGATACCCGCTCCCGCGCCGGAACCGCACATCGACTGTCCGGCGAGCGGAGATTGGTTCCTGCGCGCTTCGCCGGAGCTGCAGATGAAGCGTCTGCTCGCCGCCGGGCTTCCGCGCATCTACCAGATCGGGCCATGCTTCCGCGAAGGCGAGAGGGGAAGCCGCCACGCGCCGGAGTTCACCATGCTCGAATGGTACCGCGCGGAAGCCGGGTACATGGAGATTGCGCGCGACATGGAGGAGCTTGTGGGCGAGGTCTTGCGGACGCGCTGGGGTGCGTCGGGGCCGCCGCCGTTCGCGTGGATCACGGTCCGCGAGGCGTATCGGCGTTGGGCGGGCTGGGATCCGGTCGAGGAGTGGGACCAGGACCGCTTCGACTTCGACATGGCCACCAAGATAGAACCGAATCTTCCGAAGGAGCCGCTGTTCCTTGCAGACTATCCTGCGCCTGCTGCGTCGCTCTCGAAGCTGAAGTCGGATGATCCGCGAGTGGCGGAACGCTGGGAGCTGTACGTCGGCGGAATGGAGCTCGCGAACGCGTTCACGGAGCTGACGGACGCCGCCGAGCAGCGGCGGCGCTTCGAGGCCGCGCGCGAGGAGAGGCGCGCCCTCGGCGAGGCCGACTACCCGCTTGACGAGGAATTCCTCGCGGACCTGCAGCGCATGCCGCCAGCCGGCGGCGTGGCGCTTGGGGTGGACCGTCTCGCGATGCTCGCGTGCGGCGCCGCCTCCATCGACGAGGTCAGGGATATGGTATACTACCGCACATGACAAGGATATGGCTTGAAGGAGCTTTACAGGAAATGAACTTGCGTAGCAAATGGGAATTCGGCGAGGCGCGCGAGTGCCGCCGGGGGCTGCTGTGCGGCATGGGCATCAGCCCAGAGGAGCAGGCGCGTCCGCTCATCGGCATCGTCAACAGCTGGAACGAGTACAACCCGGGACACGTGCACCTGAAGGCGCTCGC
>CAMPAF010000063.1 GCA_946631535.1 uncultured Verrucomicrobiota bacterium | reverse complement strand
TCTCGCCCCGCACGAGAATGACGCCCGTCCACACGATGCCGAACGGCACCTTCAGCAGCCAGACGTCCGGCAAGACCTCTTCAAATTTTTCCATGCCGCTATTTTACCATAATCCACCCACCCGTTGCAGAGAAGTGGCAGAGAGATATACGATAGATATAAGACCGATGCGGCAGAAGGCGATTTCCTCCGCTAACGCGGTTGGAATCGCCTTCTGCCGCATCGGAAGTGTTTCAACAACCAGCAGCCAGAATCCAGCAGTCAGCAGTGCATTCGCTCGTTCTACTGTCGCGCCCGCCCAGAGGCGGTCGATATGCCTTTGCCTAACATTAGGACGAGTTCGCGCGACTCACCTGACATATGCGGAACGGAAGAGTTGGTTGTTGAATGTTGGCTGATGGCGGCTGAAACACTTCGGCCGAAGGCCGTCTTTTACCCTCAGGCGCGAGCGAAGTTGTCGGCGGCGAATTTCCAGTTGGCGAGCTTGTCGAGGAGGGCCGCCACGTAGTCGGCGCGGCGGTTCTGCCAGTCGAGGTAGTACGCGTGCTCCCACACGTCCACCGTCAGGAGAGGTGTCACGCCCGCCTGCGTGAGAGGAGTCTCGGCGTTGGGCGTGGAGATGACCGAGAGCTTGCCGTCCTTCGCCACGAGCCATGCCCAGCCGCTGCCGAAGCGCTTCACGGCCGCATCGGCAAGAGCGGACTTCAGGTTAGCGAAAGATCCGAAGTCTCGCGAGACCGCCTCGCCGAACGCGCCATCCGGCGCGCCGCCGGCGCCGACGGGCGCCAGGCTCTTCCAGTAGAACGTGTGGTTCCACGTCTGCGCCGCGTTATTGAAGATCGGCGTCGCGCTGCTGGCGGCCGCTGCACGCACGATGGCTTCCAGCGACATTCCCGCGTACTGCGTGCCGGCGATCAGCTTGTTCAGCGTCGCCACGTAGCCGGCATGGTGCTTGCCGTAGTGGAAGGATATGGTCTTGGCTGTGACGACTGGCTCCAGCGCGTTCTCGGCGTAGGGGAGCGGTTCAAGGGCGATCTCGGACATTTTTATCCTCCATGGGGTTGGTCTGCGCCTTCTGCTCGAGCCGGGCAGGTCGGCCATGCAGGTCGGCGCGGCAAGCGCGCCAAGCGCAAGGGCGGCGAAACGGCGGCGGGAGAAGTTGCAGGGTTGTTCGTTTTTCATGCGGCCAGTATACCAAAAGTTCAGCACCAGCGGGCGAGCGATTTCGCGGCGGCGGAAATGTCGTCAGAGCTGTCGGCAAGTACACGCTCCACATCCGCCGCCACCTCGGCCGCCGAAGTGTCGCCGCACATCGCCACGTAGATCTTCGCGTGGCCCGTGCGCCTGTACGCCTTGCCGGTGACGTCCAGCTCCTCGAAGAGCTTCTCGCCCGGACGGATGCCGGTGAACTCGATCCTGATGTCGCGCCCCGGAGCGTAGCCGGCCTGGCGGATCATCTCCTCGGCGAGGTCGAGCATCAGCACCGGCTTGCCCATGTCGAGCGTGTAGACGCAACCGGCGGCGTCTGGCAGCACGGCCGTGGAGAGGACGAGCCCCACGGCCTCGGACACGGTCATGAAGTAGCGCTTCATCCGCCTGTCGGTGACAGTGACGGGCCCGCCGTTCGCGATCTGCTCCTCCCACAGCGGCACCACGCTGCCGCTCGAGCCGAGAACGTTGCCGAAACGCACGGCAGAGAAGACGGTGCCGCCGCCGTTCAGGTCCAGAAGCAGTATTTCGGCCAGGCGCTTCGAGATGCCCATCACGCTTATCGGGTTGACCGCCTTGTCGGTGGAGATCATCACGAACTTGGCGACGCCCGATTCGCGCGCCACCTCGCCGAGCCGACGCGTGGCGAGCGTGTTGTTGCGCAGGCCCTCCCGCGGGTTCATCTCCACCATCGGCACATGCTTGTAGGCGGCGGCGTGCAGGACTACCTCCGGACGATGCAGCGCGAAGATGCCGCGCATCCGCCCAACGTCGCCGATGTCCGCCATCTCAGGCACGCAGACATCGGATCTGACGCGCCTTGCGACCTCGTAGAGGGCGTTCTCGCCGCGCTCCACCATCACCACGCGCGACGCGCCAAGCGCCACGACCTGCCGCACGAGTTCGGACCCTATCGTGCCGCCCGCGCCCGTCACGAGCACGCACTTGCCCTTGTAGTAGGCCCGCGTTGCGTCGTCGACAGGCGGCGCCTCGCGCCGCGTAAGGAGCCGCGCCTCGCGCGTGCGGGCGTTCACGTAGAGGGTCCACAGCCAGCGGACGACAAGAAGCCCCACCGCCACGAGCACGCCGTTCATGAGCGTGATGGAGTACGGCGGACGGATGTACAGGTGCTCGTTGCTGGGAAACACGATTCGCATCACGGTGAGTACCACGACGCTGGACGCGAACGCGCCCATGAAGCGCGGCAGGTCGCGCGCGCGGAGCCGCCAACGACGACCGCAGTCGAAGAATATCAGCATGGCCGTCTGGACGCTCCACACGGTGAAGAAGCTTATCCACGCCCCCTTCCAGCCCCACACCGGCTCCTGGAACTCGAAGCGGAGCGCAAACGCCGCCGCGAACGACGCCACCATCACGAGCGCATCCGCCACGCCGCCCACGATCACCCGCGGCCATCCCGTCAGTTTCATCAACACCTTCATCAAATCCTCCTACCCTACACCCTCAGGAAAGTCTCCTTGCGGTACATATAAAGCAGCACGAGCCACTCGATCAATATCTGCCCCGCGATCAGCACCACGCTCGGCCAGCTCCCTTCGCCCCACCCCGCGACGCCCGAAAAGAAGAACTTCGAGATCGCCCTGAACTGTACGAAGCGCATCAGCAGGTAGATCGTGATCGCGTTCATGCCTATCACGCGGAAGAAGAACGTCCAGCGCCGCCACCCCTTCACGTCCACGATCCAGTAGAAGAGCGCAAGCGAGAAGAAAGCGTATGCGGCGGATGCGAGGACGAACGTGGATGTCCAGATCTTCTTGTTCACAGGGCACCACGGCATCCAGCAGAATGTGAGAACGAGCGCCCCCAGGCCAAAGCCCAGCAGCAGCTGCGTCTTGCGGTTGCCGGAAAATGATTCCGAACGCAGCAGCTCGCCAGCCAACACGCCCAGCATGGCGAGCGGTATGCCGCTAACTTTGGCAAACAGCCCATCCGGATCGAAGATGCCCTCATAGAGGCGTCCAGGCATGAAAGTGCGGTCGAACCAGCCTGCTATGTTGCCGGTGAAGGAGAAGCTGTCCGTGCCGTAGGCCGCGTAGGACGCAACCTTCTTCGCGACGGCAGGATCCGTGGATGCGAGCAGCGCCGCGGCGTCCGGGGCGGTGAAAAAGAAGAGAGTTGCCCAGTGTACGGCAAGCAGTCCACCTGCAATCGCGAGGCGAACCTTCCAGCTCTTGACGAAGATCGAAAGCAGGGCGGCGCCGCCCCAGCACACCGCGATGTGCGCCAGCACCGAGTCGTAGCGGAAGGCCTTCACGTTGAACGCGAAGAAATCGGAAGTCGCCAATCCAAAGAACACGAGAGCGGCCACGCGGAAGGCCATCTTCCGCAAGATTGCCGCCGTTGTGCGTCCTTTCGCGACTTGGCTCGCGTACGAGAACGGCCACGAGACGCCCGCGAGGAAGAGGAAGAGCGGAAAGATCGTGTCGTGGTGGCGAAACCCGTGCCACGCGACATGCGTCATCTGCGTGGCGAGCCAGCAGTCCTTCGCGCCGAACAGCGCGCACAGCGCCATCACCAGACCAGACCCGCCCATGATGCAAAGCATGTCCGCCCCGCGCAGCGCATCCAGCGACATCAACCGTTTCGACTTGTCCATCATAGTTCCTTTATGGCTTCTTTCAGCAATTTTACGCGCGTCTCCCTTGTCCCGTCGCGATAGCCGACGAGATAGCGTAGTCTCCCGCCGTAATCGCATCCCTGCCACGCAGGCGCACCGTCGGTGGTGATCACCCGCTTGCCGCGTTCCAGCGCCTCTGCAACCACACGGCCAAAATTCTCGCTCAGCGTGGGCAGCACCAGCACGTCGCACCACTCCCACACGCGCTCCTTCTCTTCGCCAAAGGCGTTGCTGACGATCCGAAGCTCGACAGGAGGGACTGGACATTCGACGCCCGACGACCGACATTCGGAAACGATTTCCGCGACGGCCTCCTCAAGATATTCCACGCCCTTCAGAGGATGCCGCCGCCCAAGATACAACACGTGCAAAGATCTCCCCTCAACCCTTTCGTGTATTTCGTGGTTCAAATCAAAGAACCGCTTGAGATCCGTAACCTCGATCTTCTTCACCCTCGGCTCATACTTGCGAATCCACTCTACTTCGGCCTGGCACGTCGCCAGCACCACGTCCGCCCGCAAGAGCATCCTGTGCTCAAAGAACGAAACCAGCCGTTTCTTCCACCCGTGGTAGGCAAGCCTAACAGGATCGTAGCTGCCGGCTGGGCGAATGACAAGCTTCGCGCCGAATCTCTTCGCTCTCTTCGCCGCCCGCCAAAGGATTGGCAGCCAGGCCCCATGCAGATGGACAACATCTATCGACGAGTCGAGGGCTGACAGGTCGTTCGTCACGGCAGACTCGTATCCTTGTGCACGTTCCTCTTCGGCGAACTGCCTCGCCGTGTTGGCCATGCCGTTGGATTCCTCGAGACCGGCGACTATATGAAGGATCTTCATTTGCCCTTCCAGCACATGCCGCACACGTCAACGCCTTTCGGGAAGGCCTCGTCCACCGCCCGCGTCACGCCAAATATCGGATTGGGATTGTTGTAGTCGTGTCCGCAAATGCACGCGACCCCGGCATCCTTCGCCCACGCGATCTCGTCCCGGACCGGCTCATATTGGTGAAGCGCGTCGAAGAACACCGCGTCCGGAACAAAAGTACATGCCTGCCGATAATTCTCAGAAGTACTCCTGACAACCTCGACACGTCCCTCAGCGATCTCGCGCGCAAGGACTCGGCGCGTAAACTCCTCGTGCAAGCGAGGCGGCAGGCCAAAAGGATTCCAGCTGAAGTTGTCAACCGCCACGACCTTCAGGTTGGGCTTCGCGCACGCGACGAATTTCGCGGTGAAGCCGAACAACGTGCCAAACTCGACAAACGTCCCCTTCTCGGGGAGCCAAGAGGCGAGACCGTTCAACTCCTCGTCCGTAAGGCCCCCCAGCGCCTCCGCGACGCCATCGCCCTCCAGAAGCGCGATCTGCCTGCCAAGCGCGGTACGCACCTCGCGGCGATGCTTCCAGAGCAACCTCAGTTTCTCAAGCATTGCACAACTCCCTGCAAATTCCCACAACACGCTCCGCCCATGCCTCGCACGAGTAGGACTCAGCCAGCCGACAGCCAGCATCCAAGTCGAACGTCCGCCTGCCGCCAGCCACCTCCGCCATTGCCTCCGCCATCGCCGCCACATCTCCCGCCGGCACGACGATGCCGTTCCCCCTCACCACCTCATGCCGCGCGCCGCACGCATCCGTGCAGATGATCGGCACCCCCGCCGCCGCCGCCTCCACCAGCACCACGCCCCACGGCTCGTATCGGCTCGCCAGGACAAAGCAATCGGCCGCCGCATAGATTTCGCCCAGCGCGTCCGGCGAGACGCCGTTTACGATTCTCAGCGGCCACGTGCCGCCCGCCGCGCAATACTGCGCATGCGCCGCGCGCAACACGTCCAGCCCCTTTTCCGGCGACTCCCGCCCCACAAAGAGAAACCCCCGCCCGCCCACGTGCGGCCCAAACCTGCGGAGATTCGTCGCGATCAATCCCGTATAGAGGCGTGCGCCTCGGAACCCCAGCCAGCGCGCGTATCGCGCGGCGCACGCTCCGTTCACGAAAGCCGCGTCGAACCGCCGCAGGTAGCGCCAAAGGACAAACCGCGCCAAGATCTTGCGCATGCCCCACTCCCACGGCATGTCGAAGCAGCAGACTTTCCGCGTGCGCTCGCCCCAGTCGCGAAGCGCCGCCGCGCGGCAGAGCGAGTTGCGCCAGCCCACTGTGAAGACGACGTCCGGCGTCCAATCTGTCGGCAAGCTTTCGCTCCAATCAAGCCCCTTCAACACCTCGCCCGCATCGAAGCGGCTCCCGGGAAGTCCCGAACGGGCATCGACCGACACTTTCAGCTCGACGCCTTCCTTCCCTGCCAGCTCGCGCCAACAGTCGCCCATATAGCCCGAAAGCCCGCTCCAGACGAACAGCACCTTCATCGCCACCAGTCCTCCGGACGAACCTCGTTCTTCCACTCAAAATGCCGCATCCCGGCATCGCAGTAGGCGCAGGCCGGCGACGGACGCATCAAGTACAGCAAGATCTCGCGTGCGGAGGCCGTGTAGATGTCTATGCCCTCGTCCGACGCGACAGACGTTCCCGCCGCACGGTTGTAGTAGCCTATGTAATGCGCCTGGGCGCAAAGGTAGATCCTTCCGTTGTCGAGGATCGGACAATAGGCCAACTTCCGGCACCAGCGGAACGAATCGGCCGCCGACGCGTCCCCTTGCGGCTTCATGCGCGCGAGAAACGCGCTGTTCTCGGAGATGCGCAGATCCACGCCGCTCTCCGTGCACAACCGTTCGATCTCCCCGCGCCGCTTTTCGAGAGGCGGGTAAAGCGTCCAGTCGAGGCCCACGCGCGATTCCCGCAAGCTGGCAAGAACGGACGCGACGCGCTGATTGGCACGATCCAGGAGCAGGAGGCCGTTCGTGACCAGCCTGATCTTGCTCCTGGGGAATAGCTCGCGCACCAGACGCACGCAGGCAGCCGCCTCGTCGTGCAGCAACGGTTCGCCGCCCATGATGCGAATGTGGCGGATGTTCGAGAAGATCGCCTTCAGGCGCGAAAGGTCGCGTTCCACCTGTTTGAGATCCGCAAACCGCTTGTCCGCGTACGGGGCGAAATGGGTACATCCGGCGCAATTGAGGTTGCAGTGGTCCGTGAGGTGAAACTCCACATAGTCCAGCACAGGACGTCCCCACGGCCACGAACGGTTCACCACCCAGATCGCCAGACGGGGAGGCAGAAGCACCACAACCCGATAGATCCACCCCAGCAAAATGCTTTTCAGCTTACGCATTCGATCGCCTTTCGTCCGCGAAAACGAATTCCATCGATCCATTCCGACATGTAATTGCCGTTCAGGAACCGCCATAGACGAGCGAGCAGCATCCCGCCTCGCGTGAGCGAGAAGTCGTTCTTGCGCAGCATCTCCAGCACCTCGGCCCATTGCCGCCCGCCCTCCTCGGCGTCGTGCGGCCGCTTCGTCTTGCTGCCGCCCCAGTGCCGAAAGGCCCACAGGTATCCGTCGATGCGACGGAAACGCGCACCGGCGCGCATGAAACGGATCCAGAGGTCCCAATCCATGCAGACATGGAGCGACGCGTCAAACCCGCCCACGCGCTCAAGCAGCTCGCGACGAAAGAACGAGCTCGGTCCATATACGTGCGGCACCGCGTGCCTATACAGCCAATCGTGCCACCCGTTTCCAACCGAACATTTCAGCACCTTGGACGATTCGTCGATCAGCAGCTGGTTTCCCGCGATCCATTCCATTCCCCTGCCATCCCCGTTGCGAGCTTTCAACTCTTCACTCTTCACTATGCACTTTACGCTCTCCAGCGCCCCAGGCAACAGCAAATCGTCGGCGTTGAGCCAGAAGAGCCATTCGCCACGCGCCTTCGCAAAGCCCTTGTTGAACGCGTCGCTCTGTCCCGAATCCGGCTCGACGTCGGCATCCTGGACGATCACCTCAAGGTCATCGCCCATCCCCTGCGCCGCCAAGCTCGCCAGCGCCTCCTCCATGTACGGACGAGGCCCTTTCACCGGCATCACGCAGCTGAATAATGGTTTCATTTAGTGGTTAGTGGCTAGCGGCAACTAGCGAAGCAATCGGTATCCCCAGTATCCGAGATATTCCTTGAAGATGTAGGAATTGGCGAACAAGGCGTTCGTGTCCGGCCAGATGTCCTTGAAACAGAACGGATGGGACGTGTTGACCGTAGCCTCATAGTCCGCCGCCGCAGGGATGATCTCCAAGCTCGGCGCATACTTCCTGTACATCAGCACCGACCGCCGCATGTGCCACGCGCTCGTCACGAGCAAGATCTTCTTAGTTGGTAGTTGGTAGTTGGTAGTTGGTAGTTGAGGTTTGGGATTGTCACTTGCGGTCAAGAGTTTCTCCACGAACCTCGCGTTCTCCTCCGTGTTGCGGGCCTTGCCCTCGATCACTATAGCGCTCTCCGGCACGCCAAGGTCGAGCAACAGCGGCATGGCGCTTTCCCGTTCGCCTGTGCCAGACGGAATCACGATAGGAGCCTTGCCGGCCTTGTAGAGACGCGCCGCGTGCCACACGCGGTCAGCGCCGTTCCACATCTCGGCGTAGGGATAGACGTTCGTGTTCGACCCCATGCCGCCGCCCAGCAACACGATCGCATCGGCCGTCGGTGCATCCTCTGCCTTGACCACTGGCCATTCGCTCTCAAGCGAACCGCCAAGCCAGCGGTACATCATCGGCGTGCTCCACAGCCACAACCACGCCACCGCGCCGACCAGCAGACCGAATCCCGTCTTCCGCCAGCTGCGCCACAGGCACAGCCCGCCAGCGATGACCAGCACCAGTCCAATCACCAGCGGATTGAGACAGCCCCCGACAATCTTATTCAACAAATACATGAGCGCAGTATCCCCAATTTAATCAGCGGGAAAAATCATTCGCCTGGTGTTTGACGAACCGCATGAGAAAGCCCTGTTCGGGGATCTTGAACCTTACCGTCAGATCGTCGATAGCCATGAGGGCAGACGATCCCTTAGCTGGCGGATTGAACGTCCACTTGAGGTACAGCACCTCGCCGGGCGCGATGCGAATCTGCTCCGCTGGGACGTAGTCAACGGCGGTGGACTCTGGCATGGCGTGTGTTGCTAATACCCGCGCCTCGGTTGTTGCGCAGGGCTGCCAGCCCTCCGTGAAATTCACGATCCAGTCCAGACGGTTCGTCACAAGATATTCGCATGCGAGCAGCTGGTTCGTCGTGTTCGCGAAGCCCCACTGCTGCGCAGAGTAGGAAACGTTCGTCAAGGAGATCGTGGAACCCGTGTCGTTCGTAAACGCCAGGCCCCATGTCATGGTCGTATCCTGCTTGCCACGTGCACCGAACGCACGCGTCGACTCGTTGATGTTCGTAGCCAATGCCACGAACTTCGCACCAGTCTGGTTGCCTCCCGCGTAATGGGCGAACTTCGTAACCACGTCGTTGTCCTGCCACGCCTGCATGAACGGAATCGTGACTCCGTTGTAGAAATCCTTGTCGCCGGATGTCATCGTCGCCCCGGCAACGGAATCAAAGTCTTGCCTGCAGGTCGAATCCGCGGACGACGACACCGGCCAGGCGTTCAGCGTGGCACGTGGCGGCGGGTTGGCGAGATCCACCTCCACGCCCGCCGAGGTCGCCGACAACACCCCGCCCGCATCGATCGCGCGCACGCCCACGAACACCGGAACGGCGGGCGGCAGCCCTTCAATCGTCGTGGCCGTCCCATCGGCCACGGGCACTTCCTTGACCACAACCGGCGAAGAGGTGCCGGCGGAATAGCCGGTGACAAGCGCGACGGCGCCAAGAACCGTCCTGCGGTCGCCAGACGCAAAAGAATTGAACCGGATGCTGTCGCCGCTCTTCCAGTCGGGAACGACAAGAACATGTTCCTTCAACTCAGAAGTAAGTGCGACCTCCCCGATAATGTTTGTAGTGTTGTCTGAAATTCGTTCCACAAGCATTTGCGGGTTTGTGTTTGAACTGCCGATCTTCGCACGGAAACGGAACAACACTCCTGAATCTGAAGCAACGTCTATTGGCGGCGTCTGAAGCCAGCCGGAATCCCCCGTTGTCCCCATCCGTATCGTCCCGTCCTCGCCCGTCGGATAGCCGGCCTTGTCGGACCGCGTCCAGCCCGCATGCGCGAAGCACGCGTTGAACTTCGTGTCCGACATGCGCGTCGATGACGCCCCGTTCGTCGCGCCCGGCAGCGAATCCTCCCAAACCACAGTACCTTCAGACGCCCCCACGACGACGTTCGTCCAGACCGAAACCCTATAGCCGACGGCTCCTTCCACCGCATCCCATGAAACTTCGAGGAAATCGGTCGTCAATGCCGTCGCCACCACGTTGGACGGCGCATCGGGACGCGTATCTGGCCAAGTGGCGGAGAAGCTTGTAAGTGCCAGGCCGTCCGTGGCGATCCGGAACCGGCGGTAGTCGGAGGATCCGGGGAAATCAAAAGCCGCGCCAGTGGTGGCTGTGATTACCAAAGCAATCTGAGTTTCCGCGCTGCTCGCATGGTCGATCGCGAACAGCAGTGCCGTGCCGACCTGTCCTCCCGCCGCTCCGTATGAAAGCGCGATCCGACTCACTGAATTGGAATACTCCGGTGAAAGATAGGAGCCGTCCGACACGTTCCACCCAGCCGGCACGTCCGCCCCCGAAAACTCCGCCGTTTCCGTCACCAAGCCTCCGGCCAAGGCCGACATGAAAGACAAAAAAACTGCCATTACCAAGGAATAAGCCGCCCATCTCCTCATCCTCTTCTCCTTTTGTTTCCTAATGGTTCAAACACGGCTATTCTAGCAAACCCACCCCTCGCCCGCAACTGGCAATTTTCCTAAAATGCACTAGCCACTAACAACTAACCACTAGCGACTAGCAACTCTCTTCTTCTCCCACACCTTCGCGTTGCACAGGAAGTCGTAGAACGAAAGAAGCACGCAGAAGATGAAGCCGGGCTTGCCGTCGAGGAAACCGGCGCGGAAGATGTAATGGTAGCAGAAACGCACAAACGCCCGGCACGGCAGATGCGCATGGATGCGCTTTAGGCGCCGCTTGATCCGGCGCGAAAGCGGCATGCTCTTCACCCCCTCGTCAAAGTCCCCCTTCATGAAGTTGTCGTACAGCTCCGCCTCCCAGCTCGAATACCGGTTGTGCTTCTCCACCCAGCTGTGGATCGTGGGATAGGCGTAATGCTCCACGCTCGTCTTCAGGCACCCGCCCACCTTGCCGTCCAGGATGATATGCTCGTGCGCCTCGCAGTCGCCCACGTTCTTCGAGCCGTTCGTCGGCATCTTCTCGTAACGGCCCAGCTTGTGGCGGAAAAGACGCAGCACGCGCAAGCTCGCGTAGCCGCAGTGCCGGATCGGACGCCCCAGGAACATGTACAGGAAGTGCAGGTAGTAGCCGTCGGCGTCGGGATGGGCCACCTTCTCCGCGATCTCCTCGGCGAGCGCCGGCGGAATCACCTCGTCCGCATCCACGATCAGCACCCACTCGTTCCGAATCGGCAGGTTGTCGAGCGCCCAGTTCTTCTTCTTCGGATACGAACCATTGAAATAGAACTGCACACACTCGATCTTGGCGACCGCGCCCTTCGCAAGC
>CAMPAF010000062.1 GCA_946631535.1 uncultured Verrucomicrobiota bacterium | reverse complement strand
CATGCCGACAAGAACTGGTCTGCGCAACGTCCTATAAGATACACTTTTTTGACGGTGGAACGCAAGCGCGGAATCACAGTTTTTGGATTATCTCCTTTTGCGAGTCCGCCGGCTATCAGCCGCACCGGTCCTCCGCACATCTCCACGCCAGCGGCAAGCGCCGCAAGGGACGTTGCCTTAGAGTCGTCCACGTAGCGCACTCCGCCGATCTCCGCGACGCGCTGCATCCTGTGCGGCAAAGGTTGGAACGCGCGGAAGCCGGCGGCAATCTGCGCGTCGTCCAGCCCCGCCACGCGCATGAGCGCGATGGCTATCAGCCCGTTCGTGCGCAGCACTTCATTGTCGAAATAGCTGCCGCGCAGGAGCGGCGAAGCCGTCTCGTCAGGGGTGCAGGCCTTCATCGCTCCTGCGAGGAGCTTGCGCTTGAGCGCATGGTACGCCTCCACGCTCCCGTGCCGGTCGAGATGGTCCTCCTGCAGGTTCAAGATCGCAGCCGCGTCCGGATGGAAGTCGTCCGTCGTCTCCATCTGGAAGCTGCTCACTTCCACTACGGCGATCAGGCAGGGCGAAGGCGCCCCGCCTGCAACAGCGCCGTCACCCGTAGGCAGGGCGCCTTCGCCCTGCCGCATCACCACCTCGCAAAACGGGGTGCCGTAGTTGCCGCACGGGACGGCGGGAATGCCAGCCAGATTGAGCGTATCCGCGATCAGCTTCACGACGCTCGACTTCCCCTTGGAGCCCGTGACGGCGAGAGACCGCCCCTTCCAGCGGCTCGCGCCGAGCTGCAGCTCGCTGATCACCTTCACGCCAGCCGCGCGCGCCGCCACCTGCCACGGATGATCGAGCGGAATCCCAGGACTCGTCACGCACAAGTCCCAAGCGCCGTCAGGCCACTTGTCCTCGCCATCCAGCACGACCACGCGAGCGCCCTCGCGGCGGAGCAGTTCCGCCGCCGACCGACCGCTGCGGCCATTTCCTAAGACAAGCGCGTTCACCGCCGTCCGTTCCCTACTTCGCGACAGTAATGTGGGAAGCGCGTTCGCGCGCACGGATCTCCGGCGCGTACATCGCCTCTACCGTGGCACCCGGCATGATGAACGAGCCCGCGCTCACCACGCGCACGGCGTAGTGCGCTCGCACTATCTTGCCGGACTTCGCCTCAAACCGCTTCGAGAATATCTGCACGCGGTCGTCGCGCACGTCGCGCCGCAGCTCCCACGGCAGCACGTTCGCCTGGGAGTCGATCCATGCGTAAGCCTCCTTCGTCACGGGCGCAGAGTCCGGCTCGAAGCATGCAGGCAGCAGGTCTTCCACCACGAGATCGGAATACGTGCGTCCCGCCTCTGGCTTTAGCGTGAGCTCCACGACCACGAGATCGCCGCGTACAAGCGAGCCGAGGTCCGCCTCCGTGCCGTCAGCGCGAAGGAATCGCCGCGCGACTCCGATGCCGCGCGACTCCGTCGGCGCCTCGGGATCCGCCAACGCCAGGCACGACGCAGTCACGTACGCGGTGCCGGTGCCGGTGTTCGACAGCGTGATGGCGCCATCGCCTACCACCCTCCTCGACTTCTTCGCCACAAGCTCCACGGGGAGCTGTCCGTCGCGGCGCATCACGAGCGTCGGCGTGCCGGTCGTTTCGGAACGCGTGCGGTAGTACGTGCCGAGCGCCAGCAGCGCGTGCGCGTTCGACTCCGTCGTGCCCCAGTGCCCGCTCTCCTTGTCGCGACGTTCGCCAAGATGGCGCACATACTCCGGCAGACGCGTATCCTGTGGATCGAGGTCCTGCAGCGCCAACACCGCCCACGCGGTCGCGCGAACATCCTCCGGCGCGAGCGTCTTGGTCAGCTCGCGCGCTCGTTCGCGATCGCCTGCGCGGACATATGCGCGCGCCAGGCGGCAGCGGCTGGCTACCGACAGCCCTGCGCGGTTGTCGTACCAGTGCAGCATCCTGTCGGCGTCAGGCGTGCCGGCAAGCGCAAGCGTGTGGCACGCGTAGACGGAGACGTCCGGCGACTTGTCCATCGCCCAGTTCCGCAGGAAGCCCCTCACTCGTCGCACGGCGTCGGGCGCGACGTGGAATCCAGACTTTTCCGCTTCCACCAGGAAGTGCGCCGCCCAGAGCGACACCTCGCGGTTCCACGGCGGCGTGCTGCAGTCCGGCCACATCACGAAGTCGTTCGAACGCATCATCGAGACGACGCGCGCAATGCCCGCGTCCACCACGTTCTTCGCGTCGCCGGCAACCGAGGTGTCCCCAATCGGAAGCGAGTTCAGGACGCCGCCCGCCGCGACGAGCGGGAAGACGCGGGATACAGTCTGCTCCAGGCAGCCGTAGGGATAGGACACGAGATGCGCGAGCGCCGCCGCCAGTTCGCCCAGCGGACTCCCGGAGAACACGAACGCGCGCTGGGCGACCTCCGGCATCAGCTTAGCGGGATTCTCGAACGTGCGCGTCTCGTTCGGCTGGATGCGGACCGTCTCGGACGTCTGCCGCCAGGCCGCCGCAGGACGCACCGGCATGTGGATCGTGTCGGTATGCTTCTCTCCCATGCCGTCGGTCACGAACACGAGCGTCCCCCCGCCAGGCACCGAAGCCGTGACGGGGAACGAAAGCGTCTCCGACGCGTCCTTCGCAAGCTTGATCTCTCCGTGCACAGGCTTCTTGAGCGCAAGCGTGCCGCCGGCCATCACGTCGTACGCGACCGTGCCATCCGCGCCGCTGCGGTTTGAGAGCGTGAGCGTCGCGAGGAACGTGTCGCCCGGCGCGGCGAAGCGCGGCGCGTCCGGCTGCATCACAACCTTCGGCGCGACCTTCGCATGCTCGGCGGCGGAGCCGGTGGCGTACGAGTCGTACGCCACCGCCGTCACGCGCACCTCGCCCACGAACTCGCCGAGGTCGAACTCCGCGCTAGCGTTGCCGTTCGCGTCGAAGCGGCACTCCTTCTTCCAGAGGCTCAGCGGCTTGAAGCGGCGGCTTGGAGTCGGGCTTATCCTGCGGAAGAGGTCTCCCTCCGCGCCGCCGCCCGTCTTCACTCCGGACCGCTTCAGCTTGCCGTCGACGATCGGCAGGAGGTAGTTGTAGAGGTCGTGCAGCGGATGCAGTGCGTCGCGCGTCTCGCCGAACCAGTCGATGGGATTGGGCACCGGCTCGTCGGTGAGGATGTTGATGCCTTCGTCCACCACCGTCAGGACGAGGTTGGCGGCCTCGCCGGACGGAGCGCCCGTCGGCGTCCGCTTCACCTCCACCCGCAGGCTGCTCCCCTTGCCGTCGCCCGCCGCCGGCGTCACGGCCGGCGTCACCTTGAGCGACAGCTCAGCCTCGCGGTCGGCCGCCTTGAGCGGCACTATGCCGTACGCGCGGTTCGCGGCGTGCTTGCTCCCCGCCTTGGCGGCCTGCACTACGGAGAGCGTCACGTCCACTCCGGGAATCCACGTCTTCGTCACGGGCTGCAGCACCACCTCGCTCGTCGCGTTAGTGAGCGGGAACACCTGCGAGTAGATCGCGCCCTCGCGCAGCACCTGCAGCCACGCCATTCCCGCAAAAGGAGCCTTCACCGTGAGGCGCGGCATGTCGCCCACGTAGTACTTCGGCTTGTCGAGCGTCAGCGTCACGCGGGAGGGGTTCTCCAGCGCGGTGCGCACCGACACG
Source organism: uncultured Verrucomicrobiota bacterium (assembly GCA_946631535.1). The sequence continues at coordinate 7,799 of CAMPAF010000062.1, read as the reverse complement.
TCGTCGCCGCCGCCAGACACCCAGTAGGAAGCGCTGAACGCAACGTCCGCGACAGGATCGAACACGGTTGCGCAATAGTCGCCCGACGCCGAGGCGGGCACGTTGAGGGTTGCCGAGCCGTCCGCCGCCACCTTGACCTCCACGTCCTCGCCGACTGGCATCCGCACCTTGTCGCTCGACCACTCGAAGTATCCCTGATCGTTGCGCTTGAGGCCGTACACCCAATCGATCCGCTCTATGCGCGCCGTCAGGGTCCGCGCGCCGGCGTACGGCTTGCCGTCTGGCCCGACGAGCGCCACGCGGCATGCGTGAGGCTTCGCCTTGCGGCGCAGCGTCTCCGGAAGCGCCACGCCGATGTAGAACGGATAGGCGTGCACGTCAAGCGTCACGCGAGCGGAGACAGGCCGCCCGCCGTTCTCGAACACGCTACCCTGCGCCGTCATCTTCACCGCCGCGCGCGGACGCGCGTTTGCCGGCAGCTCCGCCTTGAACGTGGCCTTGCCCGACGCGTCGAGCGACGTCTTGCCGATCACCGTGAAGTTGGGCGGCAGGCGGCGACGCTCGTCTCCGAAGCGGAATCCGTCCCATCCCTTCGGCTTGAACGGCGCATCCACGAACATTACCGCGCCCTCGGCCGGCAACGCTTTCGCAGGACCGCCGAACAGGTGCTCCGCCGCAACGTCGAACGCGAGGTTTTCCGGCGAGAACCCATTTGCCGCCGTCACCTTCACGCGTATCTGCGGAGGTACGAACTCCTCGATCTTGATTAGCCGCGAGCCGAGAATCACGCCATTCTCGCCAGGGGTGCGGACCAGCAGGTCCCACGTGCCGCTCTTCTGGTCGGCCGGCACGGAGAGCGTCTCGTCCGCCACCGCGCCCAGCGCGTCACTCACGCGCGTGCGGCGGGCGAAGAGCCGTCCGTCAGGATCGAACAGCGCCACCTCCACGGGGAACGGCTTCGGCGCGACTCCCTTCCCGTTTCGCATGATCGCGTGCACGAATATGGGCTCGTCGTGGCGGTAGATTCCGCGGTCGGTCCACACGAAAGCCTCCACCTCGTCGGAAGCCGCGTAGCCGCGCCGCGCGCCCGTCGGAAGCGTCTCGTCCAACGGCTTGCAGAGGGCCAGGAATGACGTGTCCAGCTCGTCCGCCGTCGTCGCCACAACGGCGAACGGCTCGGCGGACTTCGGCAACTCGCAGCAGCACCATCCGTCGTCGTCGGTCACCCCCTCCCCCTGGGGAACGTTGTTCGCCCCGTACACCGTGACGCGCACGCCGCTCATCGGTCGCCCCTGAGTGAGCGAGGTCGCCCAAACGTAGACGTTGCCCGGCGTCTCGCGCACGGACAGACCGATGTCGGTGAGGCACACGAGCCGATGCCGCATCTCGTCCATGTCCGCGTCCGGCTTCCCGACCGAGACAAGGTAGACGCCGTTCGCCGCCTCGCCGTCGTACGCGCGTACCCGCACCACGTTCTCCACCTCCTCGTTCAGCTTTGCCGGCACGCGGTTCGTGGACACGACCGCCTCCTCTGCGAGCTCCGCCGTGTTCTCGGAGTCGATGTTGGTGCGCCAGTAGCTCCTGTAGCGGTCCTCCTCGCGCGCCAGCAGCTGGACGATGTTGCGCGTCGGGACCGGCCGCACGGCGCTCACGAAGTTCGTCACGTTGACCGTCTTCACCACAAGCGCGCGCACACCTGCCGGCGGCAGGTAACGCCCGCGCGCGGCGAAATCCATCGACGGCGCCCTGTTGCCGGTCGTGAACGTCCTGCGAAACTCGGATGCCGTCTTGCGTCCGTCCGCCATCGGCAACCCTGCCTTCACCGTCACCTGGTACGTCGTGCGCGCCGCGAAGTCGCCGCGGATCGCGACAGTCTTGCTCCAACCCCACCAGTCGGTCGTCACAGGTCCCGGCGAGGGGACGATCTTCACGAAGTCCATCAGACGGTTCAGGTCTGGCATGTCCGAGAACTGAAGCTCAAAACCGCGCAGTTCAGTCGGGTCAAATCCTGCCACGAAAGGCATAGCGTTCGCCTTGGACGTCTCGACCACCTTATCCTTCTCGCCGCTAGGTGCAGCCACGACACATTCGGTCGCATTTGTCTCGACCCCACCGTCCGGCGTTCCCTGCTTCTCCTCTTGCTTGTCGCACCCCCCAACCATCAACGCCGAAATCAAGAAAGTAACGGCGCAAGCGGCGCAACTCTTCAATTTTGTCTCTTTTCTCATTCTTTAACCTCAAGTGGGATGTATTCTTCTCCAAACGTCGCGCATTATACAATCCTTTGGCTGGATTGCAAGGCGCAAATGCAAAAAAAATGAAAGGACCCCGCACGGTCTGTGCGAGGCCCTTCTTTGCATGGTTCCGCCTACCGGAACTACAGCTCCTGCGAACGACGGCGGGAACGGTTCCGAATGCGCGCACGCGCGGATTTCTTCCGCGCCTTGACGCAGGGCTTCTCGAAGTAGCGCTGGTCACGCAGCGTCTTGATGATCCCCTCCTTGTCGAGGATCTTCTTCAAGCGCTTCAGACCGCGTTCAACGGACTCGCCCTTCTTCAGCTTGAGTTGGATTGCCATGCCTGTTCACCTCACTTTCCTCCGGCCCTTGGGGGCGCCGGAAAGTCTGGATAGTATATCAAACCTCGCCGCCGAGCGCAAGTGGCTAGTCCGCGTCGCTGAAAAAGGCGGCGTAGAGGGCGCGCACGGCGCGGTCGCGGTCGGCGCTGCGGATGCCGAGCATGAACGAGATTTCGCTCGCGCCCTGGTTGACCATCGAGATGTTGATGCCGTGCTCGGCGAGAGCGCCCGTCGCCTTGGCGAGCATGCCCGCGCTGAACGCCATGCCCTCGCCCACGACCATCAGGATAACATAGTCGTGCGTGACGATCACGCTGTCCGGCGAGAGGTCGCGCTTGATGCGCGCCACCACCTTCTTCTCCTGCGCCTGGGAGAACTTGTCGCCGCGAATGATGACGGAGATGGAGTCGATTCCGCTGGGGATGTGCTCGTAGCTCACGCCCTCGTCCTCGAGGATGGCGAGGAGGCGGCGCGTGAAGCCGATCTCGCGGTTCATGAGGTACTTGTCGATGATGATGTTCAGGAACCCGCCCGCGCTGGCGATGCCCGTGACAGTGCCGGGCGTCACGCGGCGGCTCTGCACGATCATCGTGCCCGGCTCCTGCGGGTGGTTCGTGTTGCGCACGTTGATCGGGATGCGCGCCTGCACGGCGGGCTGGATCGCCTCGTCGTTGAACACGCCGAAGCCGGCGTAGGAGAGCTCGCGCATCTCGCGGTAGGTCATCGTGTCGATGCCCTCCTCCACCTCGGGGACGATGCGGGGATCGACGGGGTAGACGCTGTCCACGTCCGTGAAGTTCTCGTACACGTCGGCGCGGACCGCCGCCGCGAGGATGGAGCCCGTGATGTCGCTCCCGCCGCGCGGGAACGTGGCCACGCTGCCGTCCTTGCGGTAGCCGAAGAAGCCGGGATACACGACGATGCCGTCGAAGTCGGCGAAGGCGCGCGCGAGCTTGCGGTAGGACTCCGGGTCGAGCGTGGCGTTGCCGCTCTCGCCCTCGAGGACCATGCCCGTCTCCTTCGGGCTCGCGTAGCGCGCCTTGACGCCGCGCGCCTTGAACGCCTCGGCCGCGAGCTTGGCGCTGTTGTCCTCGCCCGCCGCCTTGAGCGTGTCCATGAAGATACCGGGGTCGGACTTGGGCGTCGCGAGGCGCGCGTCGATGTCGGACTCGATCGCCGCGACGATCTCCTCTCCCAGCCCCAGGTCCTCAGCCATGGACGCGTAGCGCGCGAGGACGGCGCGGCGCGGCTCCGCCGTGTCGCTGCCATCGAGCGCGGCCTGCGCGAGCGCGATGAGGAGGTCGGTCACCTTCGTGTCGGCCTTGTTCCGCTTGCCGGGCGCGCTCACCACCACCATCCGCCGCTGCGGATCGGCGAGCACGATGTCGATCACCTTGGTCAGCTGCCTCGCGTCCGCGAGCGAGCTGCCGCCGAATTTGCATACCTTCATTCTTCTTCCTCCAACGAGAAACGGCGCATATTTTACCATAAGCTCCGTCATCGTGGAAGCGGCACGCGCTAGCGAAGTATCGCCGTGAAGCGGAGTTCGTCCGCGTCGAAGATGCCCGTGCCCACGGGGATGCCGTGTTCCATCCAGAACGCGCCCTTCTCGCGTCGGCCCTTGTACTCGTAGTCGAGCGCCGGATCCAGTACTGGACGCACCGCGGTGCGGTTCTGGCGTGAACGGCCCGTCGCGACGACCACGCGCACGTCCTTCAGCACCACGTCGCTGTACTGGAGCACGACCACCTCCGACGTGTCGCAGAGGACACGCCCCACGGCCGCGCACCAGAACGCCTCGTCTTTCTTCCGCTCGGCCACCAGCTTGCGGAAGTAGTCCATGTGTTTCTCCGAAAAGGCCGTGAGGTCGCAGGAGAAACCCACCGGCCCGCCCGTGGCGAACGCCGCGACGAAGTCCGGCGCCACCGAACGCATCTCGCGCCACCAGGCGTCCTCGGTCACGAACAGGCGCTCGTCCTTGCCGGAGTAGTCGGGCTGCAGGCCGGACGCGCTCCGCGCCGTGATCCAGCGCTCGATCTTGCGCGGCGGCAGACGCAGCATCGTCTCCTTCGCAATGCGCAGGCCGTAAACGGGGCTCTGGTTGTCGCTGAGCCAGAAGCTGTCGAAGTCACGCGCCCAGCCGAGGTCCATCATCAGGCCGCCGCTCGCGCAGCCGCCGAGGTAGATGCCGGGATGGCGCGCGCGCACCTCGCGCAGGAACTGACGGTATCCGGCGTTGTAGTCCGCGAAGTCCTTCCCGAAGTCGTCGATGTGCGCCTCGCAGTTGAAGTCGAACTTGATGAACGCGATGCCGTACTTCTTCACGAGGTCGTCGATCGCGGCGTGCAGGTGGGCGCGCGCGTCGGCGCGCGTGAAGTCGAGGAACTTGGCGCCGTGCTGCGTGCAGAAGTACTCGGGATGGTTCTTCATCACCTCCGAGCTGCCGGCGGCGGTCTCCGCCTCGATCCACAGGCCGAACTTCATGCTGGACGCCTTCACCGCCTGCGCGATCTCCGCGAGGCGTCCGCCCAGCCAGCCGTCCGGACGCTCCTTCCAGTCGCCGCGCGTGGAGCCCCAGTCGCCCTTCGGACCGAACCAGCCCGCATCAATCACGAAATACTCGAGCCCGAGCTCGCCGGCCTTCTTCACCTGCTTCAGCACGAAGTCGGCGTCCAGCTTGTCGAACCGGCAGAGCCACGTGTTGTAGAGCGACGGGTTCCGCTTGCCCGGATAGTTCGCGTTCCACCAGGCGTGGAGCTTGTGGCAGTCGAGGTCGGTCTTGTTCGTAAAGTCGTAGGAGACGACCTCCGGCAGGGCCACCGACTCGCCCTTCTTCAGGACGCAGTGGAGATGGCGCGAGTCCATGCCGACCTGGACGACGACGTGCGCCTTCTCGCCGCCGCCAGGCATCACCGTGGCGCGCATTTCCCACATCGCGTCCGACATCAGGTGGAACACGCGCCCACGCTGCGTCTGCACGTTCCAGAGCGCGAGTATCGGCGCCGCGCCGTACGCGGTGCGCATCCCGCCGCCGCGCGCCTCGACGCCCGTCTGGAGCGGCTGCCACGCGCCGCGGCTTTCGTTCATCCAGGTGTTGGCCTGCGTGTAGACCTCGAAGTCGCCGCCCTCGAAGCGGAACGCGTCTAGGAGACACGTCGCGACGAGCGGCTTGTCCGAAAGGTTGCGCACGACCGTACGCCGGTGCGTGACGTCCGCCACGCCCGTTTCCACCTCCGTCTCCACGCGGATGCCGTTTTCATCGGCCGCAAACCCCTTCTCGGTCTTGCGCACGCCGCCCTCGAAGAGGCCGAAGTCGGTGTAGACGTCCCACATCTCGCGGGCGTTCTCCGCCTCCGCAACCGTCGCGACGCACAGCACCGCCGCGAGAATTGTTCCAAGTTCTTTTTTCATTGCCATGGCCTCGCCAGCCTCCGGTATTTACCTGTCGTTTTCTTCCTTCTGCGAAGGGTTCGTCTTGATTTTACCATCGCCATCGCAAATAACACGCAAAAACTTCTAGCAATAAAGACGCAAACTCAAAGCAATGGGAGCATGTAATGCGGAAGGTAGGTGAGACCGCCATCCACATGGACGTCCCTGTCGGAAAACAGAAACGCCTCGCCGCACCACTGCGCGTACTTTTTCCTGAACTTGTCAAGGGACGCATGCGTGACGTTCGCCCCGCCCTTGATCTCGACAGGCAGGATGTTATGCCGTCGGTCCAACCGCGATTTCGCCAATAAGAAGTCAATCTCCATTCGGTTTTCCGCATGGCAGGCATCCGACTCGGAGTGGAAATACAGTTTATGCCCGGATGCGACTATCATCTGCGCAGCAAGGTTCTCGACCAGCATGCCTTTGTTCACTTCAATCTTGTCGAGCAAAAGACGCCGATGGATCTCTTCTCGGACAAGCTCGTTCTCGTCGAACGCATGGCTGACAAGAAGTCCCGTGTCGGCCAAATAGCACTTCATGGCCTTTCGATCAAGGTTCATCTTCAACCCGACGTTCGGGTCGGTCGAGTTCCAGCACAGGTTGGCAAACATGGCGACTTCAAGCCAATGGAATGCGTCCGACCAATCCCGCATCCGGGCCTTGGCTTCAAGGCTGCCAACCCGGAAATTCTTCTCATGCCGCGACAGCTGGTCGGGTATCTCGTCGAATATCCGTTCCACCTTGGGGGCCAACGCCCCGGCATGCTTCCAGATGTCGGCCCTGTACAGCTCAAGTATCGCACGCTTCTGCTGATCAACCTCGGCGAGGTCGTGGGATCGAACGAACTCCGAAACGGCCTGGGGCATTCCTCCAACGACGAGATACTGCCGATACGCCTCCATGAGCCTCCGATGGACAGCCTGCCCAAGCGGCATTCGTTCCATGAAGAACTTCCGGACCGCATCCATCATTGCCTCCCGTCCCGTCGCCCACAGGAACTCCTCGAAGTCCATCGGATACATCTTTTGGTGGAGTTCTTCCGAAGGTATCACGATTCCTTCGGTATTTTTCCTGATAGAGACGAGCGATCCTGTCTCAAGATAGTGATACCGTCCATCCGCCACCAATGTCTTGATCGCTTCCCGGGCGCGCGGGAACTCCTGCACTTCATCAAACACGACAAGCGCGTTGCCGCGAATCAGGCGCGCGCCTGTTTCCGCCTCCAAAAGCATGAAGAAAGTGTCGAGGTTTCCAAGATTCTCCTCGAATATCGTTCGTATGGCTCGCGAGGCCTTGCTGAAGTCTATCAGCAAGTAACTGGCATATTCGGTCTTGGCAAACTCTTCGGCAATCCAGCTTTTGCCTACTCGCCTGGCACCGTCGATCAAGAGAGCAAAACGGTCGGCTCGTTTCGCTTTCCACTCAACCAGTTTCCCATAGAACTTTCTCTTCACATTTCCACTCCATTTGTGTCCTTTGCCGACATTATACACCAAATAGCGGTTTTCAACAAGGTGGAATATACACAAAATAGCGATTTTTCAAATGGCCGAAACCACACCAATTAGCGATTTTTGGCGATGCTCAGATCACCACCGCTGGAGCAGGTGGATTTACTCGCCGCAGATTTGACCACGTTACTTGTGGGAATGTACACCGGGCAAAGAGACCCCTGCCATCACGGATGCCGCCACCTGTTCGGCCTCCTTCTGGCGGACGGGAGGCTTGTGATGGTAGGTGTCGCTCCAGTTCTGCTCGCGGTCGAGCGGGTCGAGAAGCGCGAAGA
>CAMPAF010000061.1 GCA_946631535.1 uncultured Verrucomicrobiota bacterium | reverse complement strand
AATAGTTGTTTCCAATCATCAGAAGGCTCGGCGGTGAATTACGCAGATGCGCCCTATTGCGGCTGGCAGCGGCGCGACCCCCTCCCAGTCAATGCTCCGCGCCGCGTTATCGGCGGAAGAAGGCGGCGGCGACGGCGAAGGCCGAGACGACGTTGAGCGAGTTCTTCATGCCGTGGGAGGGTATCTCAAGGACGGCGTCGGCCGCAGCCACCACGTCGGGATCAAGGCCGAAGCGCTCGTTGCCGAGGAGAAGGGCGCAGGGGAAGGTCGGCGTGACGGTTGAAATGTCGGCGGCGCCGTCGGCCGTCTCGAGGGCGTAGACGACATGGCCCTCGGCATGGAGACGGTCGATGACGTCGCGGATGTCGCCGGCGTGTTCCCAAGGGATGGTCTCGTCCGCGCCGAGCGCGGTCTTCTTCACCTGCGGGTTGTCTGGTCCGGGGGTGTAGCCACAGAGGATGAGGCGCTCGACGCCGAAGAAGTCGGCCGTGCGGAAGAGACCGCCGGCGTTGAAGGCGGAGCGGATGTTGTCGGCGACGACCGTGAGGCGCGCGCCAGAAGCCGGGCGCACGGAACTGGGCTGGTTGTCCGTGGTGCGGATGCCCATCTCGGCGTCTGTGACCTTGGCGCGCTTGTCCACGCGCTCAAGGGGCACGAGGGCGGCCTGGATGGCGCGCTGGGTGGTGCCGGGCTGGAGCAGATGGGCGAGGCCGATGAGGCGCTTGGACTCGGCGGTGCGCAGGAAGTCGAACGCGGCGGCGCGCGCGGCGTCCGTGCCGTCGTCGAGCGCCGTGCGGACGAGGCGCAGCGCCGTCCGCCATTCGTCTGTGGAAAGGTCGATCATGTTGCGGGAGAGTATATCATATTTATTTGGGTGCCGGGCAGGGATGGCATGCATGCGGCATGGCATGGCATATCGCGCAGCGACAATGAAAGATTTTGGTATAATATCGCCTAGACAACCGGAGAAATTCGATGAAGGCATGTTTCGTCAGTTCTTTCGCGCGTGCCGCGCTCGTCGCCGCGGCGGCGTTCGTCGCCGTTGACGCATCCGCCGTCACCGGCGAGTTGCTTTCACGCGGCATGTTCAATCAAGAAGATCCTGATCTTGTGACCGATCCGGAAATCCTCGCCGGACTTCGGCCCGGATCCTCGGCCTTTGCGGTGACAAAGGGTGATTTTGTCACGTGCACTATCCCGGACAAATTGCGGGATGCGCCAGGCCGTCCCTACACGTTCGTCATCAAGTTCAAGACGCAAATCGAGAACGATTGGCTGCCCCTCGTCAACATGCCCGCGTCCAACGACTCTGACGCGATGATCTATCTCGACAAAACCACCCGCAAGGTCTGCATCAAGCAGTTCAACAAGGGAAGTGGGCAGGCCCGGATGTCCAGCAAAGGGGTCGAGCTGAATCGCTGGACGGTCCTGGCCTTCGCCTTCGACACCAACAAGACAGAGGTTTTCCTTGATGGCGAACTTATCTACTCCGAAACCGGCGCTCTGGCCGGTAGCTATGCGGACTGCTCCCGCGCAGGCGGCAAGATTCTCATCGGCGCCGATGACGACGGCGAGGACAACCTGTTCTACCTTGCCGACTTTCGTCTCTACGACGGGGCCGTTCGGGTTGCCGACGAGCTTCCGGGACTGGGTGAGAAGGAGACCCCGTTCCGTATCTCATCTGCCGCCGACTGGGCGCTCTTCGCCACCAACATCAACACGGGTATGGCCGGCAGCCTCGTGCCATGCTATTACGAACTGGCGGCCGACATCGGCTCCGCCGACGCTCCCATCACGCAGACGGTCGGCACGGACGACCATCCCTTCGTCGGCGGTTTCGATGGAAATTCCAACACGATCCACGTCGCCATCAACGGTTCCATTCCCGGTACCGCCCTCTTTGCGCGGACCCGCGATTCGATCATTCACGATCTTTCCGTTTCGGGAGCCGTCACCTCTACCGTCGATTACGCCGCCGGCCTGATCGGTCTTTGTCTCGGCTCCAGCACCAACGGCATCCTGCGCTGCAATGTCTCCGCCGACATCTCCGTTTCCGGCGCAGGCCATGCGGGCGGCATCATCGGCCACGGCGGAACGAACGATCTTGTTGCTCTGTCTTGCGCTTACTCCGGTACTATTTCCGGATTCTCCGCTCATGCCGGCGGCATTATCGGTTGGTACGAGAGTGATGAGATGTTGGCTATCGGGGATTGCCTCTTCGCGGGGTCTTTCGACGGTTCCGGCAAGTACCACCCCATGGTCTGCCAGAGCGAAGACGCCATGTTTAGCGTAAACCTGTTGGATCGCCTTAACTATTGCCTGAACACTGTGGTGCAGACCGAAACCTCCCCGAATCTCGCCGTTCTCGTCGAGTATTTTCCCGTGAACAAGACTCTTATCCCAGGCAGCTGGGACCGAAAAGTGATAGGGGCCGACGGCAACGCCTACTACCTGCCGCCCCGTTCCGTCCTGACCACCATGACCTCCTCATCCCTTGTTGTCGCGTTGAGAGATGGCGACGTCCTCTCCGGCACGGGCGGTCCGGATACGTGCGTCGTCATTGTTGACGGCGCGACGGTGACGTTGGACGGCGCGACCATAACCGACATCGCCAACGACCGGCATCACAACTGGGCGGGCATCACCTGTTTAGGCAACGCCACCATCATCCTCAAGGAGGGGACGGTCAGTCGAGTCAAGAACGGCTACGAGTATTACGCCGCCATCCAGCCAGGTCCTGTCGGCACCACGTTGACCATCCGCGGCCCCGGCACGCTCTATGCCCAGAGCAGCGGCGATGGCGCGGGAATCGGCAGCCGTGTCGACGGCTCCTGCGGTAACATTCGCATCGAAGGCGGCAACGTCGTGGCGTCTTCCGGCTATTTCCCGAATACAGGCGCGAGCGATTGCGACTGGGACGAGGTCTTTGCCATCTCCGATGCGCACGTATACGGCGCGGGAATCGGCAGCGGGATGCGTGGCTCCTGCGGTGACATCACCATCACGGGAGGGGACGTCAACGCCCAAAGCCTGGAAGTGGGGATTGGCAGCGGGACGCGGGGTTCCTGTGGCAACATCACCATTCCCGTCGGCCCGACGACCGTCTATGCGAGAAGCTGGTCCTTGGCATCATCTATGGTGCGCTGCCTCGGCGCAGGCTATGGCGGTTCCTGCGGCACCATTACCATCGGCGGTGAACAAATGGGCACCATTTGGGGCTATAGCTACACCTACGCCCCCACCGACGTCACGTACAGGATCGTTTTTCACTCAAACGGAAACGAAGTCAACGGCATGATGCTCAGCCAGCAGTTCCACTGGAATACGCCCCAAGCCCTCTCCCGCAATGTTTTCACCCGGACGGGCTATGCTCATGCAGGATGGAACACTAAAGCCGACGGCAGCGGCAAGGCCTTCGCCGACGGGAGCACTGTCAACAACCTGGGGGATGCTACACTCTATGCGCAATGGCTGTTGCTTACCAATACGATCACATACATGAACGCCGTGGACGGCACGGACTGCGTGAGGAACTCCAACCCCACGTCCTACACCGTGGAGGACGACGACATTACGCTTGTCGCCCCCGTCCGTCCGGGCTTCACCTTTGACGGATGGACGTGGGATGGACAGGATACGCCCGTATTTTCCGTCACCATCCCCCATGGCGCCCTCGTCGACAGGACCTTCGCGGCGCATTGGTCGTTCTGTCCAATCGTGACCCTGACGCCGGACACGGGCGACGTGGTACTGTATGATGGCCACACTGTCACCGGCACGGGCGGCATTAACACCCATGTCACGGTTTTGGCCGGCGCCACCGTGGCGTTGAGCAATGCGACCATCACCGGAACCAGTTCATATTCAATCCACAATTGGGCTGGCATCACATGTCTGGGAGATGCCGTCATCATTCTCGAAGACGACAACATTGTCAATTCCCGCCACATGTATTATCCCGGCATCCAGCCAGGCCCTCCGGGTACGACGCTCACCATCCGTGGCAACGGTTCGCTTGAAGCCTGCGGCGAGTGGGATGGTCCCGGCATCGGCAGCGGAGATGGTGGCACCTGCGGCAACATCGTCATCGAAGGCGGCGTCATTGCGGCCAAAGGCGGAACCGATGCTCCCGGCATCGGCAGCGGAGATGGTGGCACCTGCGGTGACATCGTCATCGAGGGCGGCGTCATTGTGGCCATGGGCGGAACCAATGCTTCAGGCATCGGCAGCGGGAGAACCGCCGCTTGCGGCGACATAACCATCTCTGGCGGAACAATCACCGCCACGGGCGGCAGATGGTCCGCAGGCATTGGTTGCGGAAATTATGGTATCTGCGGCGACATGACCATCTCTGGCGGAACAATCACTGCCACGGGCGGGGAACAAGCTCCTGGCATCGGCTGCGGACTCGGCAATCGGAATACACCTTCATCTTGTGGCGACATCACCATCGGCGATGGCGTGACCTTTGTCACTGCCACTGCGGGCGCAAGCACGACTAACTGCGTCGGTACGAGCTTCAGATGGAGTTCCTGCGGCGCCGTGACCGTTGCGGGCGTGGCGCTGGGCAGCATCGAGCAGAGCACCGTGACATACGATCCTTCGGACACCAGCAGCACCCATGCCGTCACCTTCGACGCCAACGGCGGCGAAGGCGAAATGGCCGACCGCCCGTTCGCCGCCAATGTCCCGCAATGCATGATCGGATGTTCCTTCGCCCGTGCGCACTACGACTTCGTGGAATGGAACACCAGGCGGGACGGAACCGGCATCGGATTTGCCGCCGGACAGGCGTTCTTCTGCTACGGCGACATTACGCTCTACGCGCAGTGGACGCCGCATCCCTATGCGATCGACTATGTTCTCGGAGAAGGTGGCGTGAAAGGCGAGGATGCCCTCGTCTCCTACACCGTCGAGAGCGGCGACATTACGCTTGAAGAACCCGTGCGCAATGGGTTCGTCTTCGTCGGCTGGACCTGGGAAGGGCAGGACACGCCGACCATGACCGTCACCATACCTCACGGATCCGCCGGCGACAGGACGTTCATCGCGCACTGGGTGACGTTCTCTCCCCTTGTTGTCCTAACGGCGGAGACCGGCGATGTCACGCTGTACAACGAGCAGACGCTTACCGGCACGGGCGGCGCCGACACCCATGTCGTTATTGCCAAGGGGGCCACGGTGACGATCAGCAACGTGAATATCACCGCCATCTCCGGCGATTATTCCCATAACTGGGCGGGCATCACCTGCCTGGGCAACGCCATCATTATCCTTGAGGGCGACAACGTCGTGAAAGGTGGCGACGGCAGCCCCGGCATTCAGCCAGGTCCGGCCGGCAAGACGCTCGTCATCCGAGGCGGCGGTTCGCTTGACGCCAGCAGTCTCGGATGGAGCGCTGGCATCGGTACCGGAGATGGTGGCGCCTGCGGCGACATCGTCATCGAAGGCGGCGTCATCACTGCTATGGGGAACTACGGCGCCGGCATCGGCAGCGGATATGGTGGCACCTGCGGCGATGTCGTCATCGAAGATGGCGTGATCACCGCTAGGGGATGCGACGCGAGCGCGGGCATCGGCAGCGGGAACGGAGGCTCTTGCGCATCCATTACCATCTGCGGAGGCATTGTCGATGCCTGGGGCGACGATGCCGCAGGCATCGGTTGCGGAAGCGGGAACAGGAAAATAAGCGCCACGTGCGGCGACATCACCATCTCGGGCGGTTTCGTCACGGCGTTTGCCGGTGGAGATGGCGCATGTATCGGTAGTGGGGTGTCGTATTCCTCTTGTGGCGACATTGCCATCTGCGGGGGCACCGTCACCGTTACGAATGCCAATTGCGGCGCAGGCATCGGAAGCGGACGGGACTCTTCTTGCGGGGACATCGCCATCTCGGGCGGAACCGTCACCGCTACGAGTGGGGACAGTGCGGCAGGCATCGGTAGCGGGAAAAACGCCGACTGCGGGGACATCGCCATCTCTGGTGGAACCGTCGTCTCCACCGGCGGTGAGGATGCGGCTGGCATCGGCAGCGGATATCACTCTTCCACGTGCGGGGTCGTGACCATCTCGGGCGGAATCGTCACCGCCACCGGCGGCGAGTATGCGGCTGGTATCGGCAGCGGATATCACAGCGTGTGCGGCGATGTGACCATCTCGGGCGGAACCGTCACCGCCACCGGCGGTGAGGATGCGGCTGGTATCGGCAGCGGATATTACAGCTCCTGCGGGGACGTTTCCATCACCGATGGCATTACACGCGTCATCGCTACGCATGGCAGCCGCTGCGACAACGCCATCGGGGTGAGCTTCGGCGGAACCTGCGGTCCGGTCGCCGTTTCCCCTTTGCTGAACGACGTGACAGAGGGCGCCACGCGCACGATCACGGTTCGTCAGGTAGACTACGCCGCCTGGGCGGCGGCGAAAGGCATCGCGGGCACATGGAACGCGACGGACGCGAATGGGATGCACAATGTCTTCCGCTATGTCTTCGGCAACGCGACGGGCGCGTTCACGGAACAGCCTCTCCTCTCGATCTCGTTTGAGGACGGGCAGGTGGTGATCCACACGCCGCCGCTCGCACCCGTCGCCACGGGATTCGACATCGCCATCGTCGCCACCGATTCCCTCGACGGAAAAGGCACCTCCACCGCATATTCCCTCAACCCCAGCGGCCGCACGGAAATCCCCGTATCCTCCGCCCCCGTCCGCTTCTTCAGATTGCGGGTGACGGAGAGGTAGACCGTCTCGGCGCGATGCGTTTGCCCTGGCGGAAGTACGCGGTGCGGAAAGTAGCGACAGTAGCCGATTGGCAGAAATATCAGGAATATGATATATTGGGCGCAAGCACACTTATGGTCAACTCTGGTCTGCGCGTCGCGTGAGCGGCGCGCGCCGATGGAGGAAGGAAAAAGACGGATGAAGAGAACGGTTGTTTGGGCGGCGATGGGAATCGCCGGAATGCTCGTCACGGCGGCGCATGGCGCGGTCGTGCTGCAGAACGCCGACTGGGCGACGGAGAATTTCCGCACGAACGGCATGGGCGCGGCGCACTACAAGCTGCCCGCGAACGTGACGAACTTCACCGTCGAGGCGTGGGTCAACCCGTCCTACGACTATCCGAGCGGGAAGTACAACTACATCTTCTCGGTCATGGCGACCGGGGTCCCGGCCCACAACATGCTCGCCTGCCTCGCGCGCGGGATGTTCACGCTGTACTTCGGCGGGGGATGGCATCCGTCGTACGGGACGGAGGCTGCGGCGGAACTGTCGGTTCCGCTGAACGAATGGACGCATGTGGCGGTCTCAAAGACGAAGGAGTCCGCGCGACTGTTCATCAACGGCGAGTTTAAGTGGGAGGCGACGTCGGATCGGCTTACGAACACCGTCACCTCCAGCTACCTGGCGGCGATCGGGTGCGAACGGACCGGCCACAACAACAGCACGTCGCTGAACGACCAGAACAACCACGTGTTCCAGGGCAAGCTCGCGGACGTGCGCCTGTGGACGGTGGCGCGGACGGACGAGGAGATCGCCGCGAACTATGCGACGCGCCTGACGGGCGCCGAGACCAATCTTTTCCTCTACGTGCCGTTCTCGGACGGCACGGCGGGCGGCAGCGTGGCGAAGAACTGGGCGGAGGGGCTCGACCTCGTGGTGCCGCCCACGCAGCAGCTGGTGGAGGACGCGTCGCTCGACGCGAAGATCGCCCCGCCGGACGGTCCGGCGCCCGCGTCCGCCCCCGCGCTGCATTCGTCCCGCATCTCCAAGGCGAGCATCCGCACCGACGTGAAGCTGACGACGAGGACGTACACGCTCGAGACGTGGGCGATGATCGACCGAGCCCATACAGGCAGCAGCGAACGGTCCTATCTGATGGGCCAATACGTGGCCGGGGACAAGACCACGTGGGTCTCGCTCTGCATTGAGGGGACGACGATGACGCCCAGGTTCTTCGTCGGGAGCTCCAGCCCGATCGTCTCCGACACGAACATAGAAGTGGGGAAATGGTTCCATCTGGCGGGGACCCGCGACGCGGACGGCAACGTGAAGCTCTATCTGAACGGAAGGCAGGTGGGGAGCGGGACGCGGTCCGTCGGTGCGCCGCCCGACGACGTCATGGAACTGTTCAACACGGGGTCTGTTCCCAACAACAATTCCTCGATGCACGGTTTCTTGCGCGAGGCGCGCGTGTGGAACCGCGCGCGGACGGCGGAGGAGATCGCGTCCGGCTACATGCGGGCGGCATCGGGGAGGGAGGAAGGTCTGCTGGGTTGCTGGCCGCTGGACGAGGACGGCGGCGACGTGTTCAACAAGGTGACGGGCGCGCAGGGCGTGATGACGCGCTCGACAGAGGGAATGTTCAACACCGGCTTCACCTGGTTGCCTGCATACACGCTCCATTCGGAGCGGGCGGGCAAAGGCATCACGACGGACGTGAAGATCACGTCCTCGGACTTCACGATGGAGACGTGGGCGCGTTTCCCGGCCATAGACGCCGCGAGCATCAACTACTTGATGGGACAGTACGTCAGCGGCAACAGGACGACGTGGGTTTCGCTCATGTTTTCCGGAAACTCGCGCCAGCCAAGCGTTCGCGTCGGCAGCTCGGGCGACGGCATCATCGTCACGTCCAACACGGGCGTGACTCTTGGCGAATGGTTCCACCTGGCGGCGACGCGGTCGGGGACGGACGTGACGCTTTACCTCAACGGAGAGGTCGTCGGCACGGGGACCGCCCTGACCACCGACCCGCCGCCTGACGCCTACTTCCAGCTGTGCACCACGGGCAACAACACGGCGTTCGGGGGAGACCTGCGGGAGGTGCGCGTGTGGAACTACGCGCGGACGCAGGCGGAGATTGTCGCCGCGATGCCCAAGGCGGCGACAGGAAAGGAAACGGGGCTGGTGGGTTGCTGGCCGCTGACGGATAGCCGCAGCGGGGCGAAGGTCCTGAACCGCGTGACGCGGGGCGTGCACAACTTTGGCACGGGCAACTCGTGGGTTGCGGAGTCCAAGGTGCCCGACCTCGCGCCGATGGAGGAGGTGGCGGCGGCCGAGCTGGCGCCCGTGCTTGACGGCGCATGGTTCTCGGTGGCGCGCACTTCGGAGAAGATCGACGTGCAGGACTTCACGTTCGAGACGTGGGCGCGCGTGACGGCGTGGATGGACGCCGACCACTGGACGCCGCTCTTCAACCAGTGGAAGCACGAGTCAAGTGCTCCAGAACGCTTCGCGATGGGATTCTACGAAACGGATCACTTTGGCGTGTACTTCGGCGGCGCGGACGGCGAGGGGAATGCCGGCGGCTGGCAGGTGGTGGACGAGCCGTCGCTGCTTGGACGATGGACGCATTACGCCGCGACGCGCGAGGGCTCGACGCTGAAGCTCTACGTGAACGGCGAACTGAAGAAGACGGTGGAGAACTACACGACGCTCTCGCCGTGGAGCGAGACGGACCAGATCATGCTGACGCTAGGCGGCACGGACGACCGCTACGCGGCGGAGAACGGCCGCTCGCTCTGCGGCTCGATACGCGAGGCGCGCGTGTGGAATCGCGCACGCAGCGGGGACGAGATCCGCGAGACGATGCGCCAGCGGCTCTACGGATCGGAGCCGGGCCTGGTCGGCTACTGGCCGCTGTCCGCGCCGGACGCAGAGGACGCGAGCGTCCTCTCGAACGCCGTCCGAAACGGTGCGTCGGGCTATCTGCTCGCGGGCTGGAAGCTCGTCGAGCCGCTCGAGCTTGCCGATCCGCCCAAGGGAATCACGATCATCTTCCGTTGAGGCGGCGGACGTGCAGGCGGAATCTTTGGTATAATACGCGGCGATGAAAACGAAAGCATTTGTCGTCTCAGTTTTCGCGGCGGGCGCGCTCTGCGCCGCCGAACCGTCAACCGCCGTCACGAACGCCGCGCCGGCCGCCGAGGCGGCGCCGCCGGTCGTCGAACAGGAGGATTCGTTCCTCGACCGCTACGTCGACCTCTCGACGGAACTCGCGTTCTACTCGGCGTACGTGTGGCGCGGGCAGATTCTCTTCGACCGTCCTGTGTGGCAGCCGGCGCAGAACATCTTCGTCAAGCTCGGCGAGAACGCCGAATACGGCGCGTTCAAGTTCCGCTTCTGGGCGAACTTCGCCATCGACGGCAACAAGCCGCCACACCGCTTCGGCGGCATGAGCATCGTCGACGAGCGCGTGGGCTACGTGAAGACCTTCTTCGACTGCCTCGACTTCGACGTGGGCGGGATCTTCTACCAGTTCCCCAACCGCCACTCGCGCGGCATGCGCGAGACGGACGAGTTCATCGCCGGCGTCAAGTGGCGCAACCCATACATCACGCCCAGCTTCTACGTGTGGTGGGATCTCGACGAGAACGGACACAACGCCGAAAACTCCCTCTTCTTCGACTTCGACTTCACCCACGCGTTCAAGATCACGGACGAGCTTTCGCTCAACCTCGGCTCCGGCTTCGGCGTCGCCAACGGCTCGTACATGGACCACTACACGCGCGGCGGCGTGGACGGCGTGGCGTTCAACTACTTCCATCACGACCTCGGCCTCTGGTACAAGATCCTCGACAACGTGAAGGTGGGCGCCAGCCTCACCTACTTCTACAACCTCAGTCGCCAGGTGCGGCACAGCTCCTACGACATGCACGACCACTACAACGCCGGCATTCTGCGCGGCGGCGTGCACTTGGCGGTGACCTGGTGATGGCGAGAGGGAAAGGGACTGGCGCAGACGGAGGCGTTGGGCACAAAAGGAGAGACGGCCATGCATGACATCGCAAGATCATCCCGAATCGGGGGCGGCAAAATCGCCGTGTGCCTCGCTGCGGTTATGGCAATCGCGGCAAATTCGACGTTCGGCGACGTCGCGTATTCCATCGACGGCAACACGTTGACGGTGACGGCCTCGTCCGTCTACGCGAGAAAGGGGCTGAAGCTGCTCTGGGACGCCACCGACAAGGGGAGTGTCGCCGCAGACTGGTCCAACTCCTCGCTGATCGTCGATTCCGTGCCGTCCGGCGGCGGAACGTACACCGTCGCCCTCGCGGCGCTCGGCATCACGAACGGCACTCCCTGCCGTATCGCGTCATACGAGCGTTTCGCCCGGCTCGACGTGCTGAGGCAACCTCGGCAATATAGCTACATCAATACCGGCGTTTACGACTATGACGTCTATGGCATCCGCTTTGGGTACTATTCGGTCTACAAGAACAGGGACTACGCCGCATGCATCGGTTCGAGCACTAACAACGGGTTCGCCGTCTGTGCGAACGCTGCCAGCAGGACGACGGCTTACGTCGTGTGGCGCGGAACGGTTCTTCCTCAACATCCAACCGTCAAGTACGGAGCGAGTTCAGAAACGACTCCAGACATCTCCAAGCTCAACGAATTCGCGTTTACGAACGGCATGTTCACGTTGAACAGGACAACGGTGAATGCAAGTTTGGGGACTGGCGTGGCGGTGGGCAATGCCCAATGCGGGATCCG
>CAMPAF010000060.1 GCA_946631535.1 uncultured Verrucomicrobiota bacterium | reverse complement strand
GCGTCTCCACGAGGCACTTGAACATGAAGCGGTCCACCTGGGCCTCGGGGAGCGGGTAGGTGCCTTCCTGCTCGATCGGGTTCTGCGTGGCGAGGACGAGGAACGGCTTCGGGAGCGGATACGTGGTCTCGCCAATCGTCACCTGCCGCTCCTGCATGGACTCAAGGAGCGCGCTCTGCACCTTGGCGGGCGCACGGTTGATCTCGTCCGCGAGAAGCAGGTTGGTGAACACAGGGCCCTTCTTCGGGGAGAACTCGCCCGTCTTGGGCGAGTAGATGAGGGTGCCCACCACGTCCGCAGGCAGCAGGTCTGGCGTGAAGGATATGCGCTTGAAGTCGAGGCCTAGCGCCTTGGCGAGCGTGTTCACGCTGAGCGTCTTGGCGAGGCCGGGCACGCCCTCGAGGAGGATGTGTCCGTCCGTCACGAGCGCCAGCACGAGGCGGTCGATCAGCTTCTCCTGGCCGACGATGACCTTGCCGACCTCGTCCTTTATCTTCGTCACCAGCTCGCCCTGCGCGGCGATCCGGTTTGTCGCATTCTGCAGATCCATACTGTATTTGTTCCTTTCTCGGTTGTTCCAGCCGGGACCTCGCGGCCCCATTTCTCGGATGCGGCATAAATATACCGCAATCGCCCCCATCCGCGCAAGAGGCAACTCAAGCGATTCGTGCGATTCTTAACATCCCGCTAACATGCCGCCAGCGGATGTGCTATAATCACGCCAACGCAAGGAGACATCATGGCACGCAAAAGGAACCAGCTGAGAAGGATCGAGATAGTCCGTGACTTCACGAAGTACGCCGCAGGGTCGGTGCTCATCAAGTGGGGCGACACGTGGGTGCTGTGCACCGCGTCGGTGAGCGACAAGGTGCCGTCCTTCCTGCGCGACACGGGCAAGGGATGGGTGACTGCCGAGTACTCGATGCTTCCAGGTAGCACGCTGGAGCGCAAGGAGCGCGACATCAAGAAGCTCAAGCCTGACGCGCGCGGCTCCGAGATATCGCGCCTCATCGGACGCTCCCTCCGCGCCGCCGTTGACCTCGAGAAGCTCGGCGAGCGGCTGATCACCATCGACTGCGACGTCCTCCAGGCGGACGGCGGCACGCGCTGCGCCTCCATCACGGGCGGCATGGTGGCGCTCCGCGACGCCATCGGAAAGCTCCTGCGCGACGGGCAGCTCGCCGAGGACCCGATCCGCCACGCGGTCGCCGCCGTCTCCGTCGGCATCTGCGGCGGCATCCCCACCCTCGACCTCGACTATGCGCTTGACTCGCACGCAGACGTGGACCTCAACGTCGTCATGACGGACGACGGCCGGTACGTGGAGCTCCAGGGCACGGCCGAGCGCGAGCCCTTCACCGAGGACGATCTGGCTGCGCTCCGCGCCCTCGCGCGCGCCGGACTCAAGAAGGTGTTCGCGGCCCAGAAGGCCGCGGCCCGCTAGGCGGCCGCGATAGGATTTGGTAGAATCTCCGCATGGCACACCTGATAGAGATCCGCGACCTCCGCAAGATATACGCCGTGGGCGACGAGCCCGTGGCGGCGCTGGATGGCGTGTCGCTTTCGATCGACACCGGCGAGTTCGTGGCGATCATGGGCGCGTCGGGATCGGGCAAGTCCACCCTTCTCAACATCCTCGGATGCCTCGACACGCCCACGAGCGGCAGCTACTTGCTAGACGGCATCGAGGTGGCGCGCCGCACTCCCACGGAGCTTGCGCACATCCGCAACCGGAAGCTCGGGTTCGTGTTCCAGAACTTCAACCTCCTCGCGCGCACGAGCGCCATCGAGAACGTGGAGCTGCCGGACTTCTACCTCAACCGCCTCGGCAGGCGCGCGCGCCGCGCACGAGCCATGGAGCTGCTGGAGCGCGTCGGGCTCGGCGGACGCGGGACGCACACTCCCGCACAGCTCTCTGGCGGCCAGCAGCAGCGCGTCGCCATCGCGCGCGCGCTCATGAACGAGCCGCCGGTCCTTTTCGCCGACGAGCCGACCGGCAACCTGGACACCAAGTCGTCGGTGGAGATAATGAACCTCTTCACGGAACTGTCGCACGAGGGAATCACCATCGTGATGGTGACACACGAGGACGACATAGCCGCCTACGCCAAGCGCCACCTTGCGATGCGCGACGGGCACCTCGTCAAGGACGACGGAGCCGCTGCACCGCGCGCTTGAAGCCTTCTGCCGAACGGGCGATGATCTTCTCGTCGACGCTGCAGGAGAGGCGCACGAAGCCTGCCATGCCGAAGCCGCGCCCAGGCACCGCGAGAATCAGCTCGTCCTGCAACGCGTCCACGAACGCGATGTCGTCGCCGCCGGGCGCCTTCGGGAAGAAGTAGAACGCTCCGCGCGGCATCACGAACTCGATGCCGGCGTCCGAAAGGACCTTCGCCATCAGCTTGCGGCGGCGATCGTATATCTCCAGGTCTACGGTCTCGTCGAGAAGCGCCGTAGCTAACCGCTGACCGATCACTGGCGCGTTGACGAACCCGAGCGTGCGGTTCGTGAGCGTGACCGCGCTAACGAGCGTATCGCCATCCGGCATCGCCGGGTTGACGGCCACGTACCCGATTCGCTCGCCGGCGAGCGAGAGCGTCTTGGAGAAGGATCCCAGCACCACGGCGTATGGCGTAAGCGGCAGCATCGGCGGCACCGTGGCGCCGTCGTACGCGAACGCGCGGTACGGCTCGTCGGAG
This sequence comes from uncultured Verrucomicrobiota bacterium, assembly GCA_946631535.1. The sequence goes on along the minus strand of CAMPAF010000060.1, from coordinate 8,864 downwards.
AGGAGGAACAGCGGACGCCCGCCGTCGCCGCGCGATGCGTTCGTCTTGTCCACAAGCGCCGCGAGCTGGCGCACGTCTTCGGCGGAGTAGATGCAGCCCGTTGGGTTGTTTGGCGAGTTGACCAGGAGCGCGCGCGTCTTCGGCGTGATCGCGGCTTCGATGGCGGCGATGTCGGGACGGAACCCCTTGTCGGCTAACGACGGCACCGGCTTCAGCACGCCGCCGAAGTGTCCGCAGTAGCTGCCGTACTCCACGAAGTAGGGCGAGGGGCATATCACCTCGTCGCCAGGCTCAATCACGGCGCGGAAGAAGCTCACGAGCGCGCCTGCCGCGCCAACCGTCATCACTACGTTCGACGCGGCGACCGGCACCTGCTGCTGGCGGGCCAGGTAGGCGGCGATGGCCTCGCGCACGGCGGGGATGCCTGCGTTCGGGCAGTAGCCCAGTCCGAGCGGCTTCACGGCCTCTGCCGCGATCGCCTCCAGCGCAGCCCTAGTCTTCGCGGGCGGAGGCACGTCCGGATTGCCCAGCGAGAAGTCGCACACCGCGTCTGCGCCGTGCTGGCGCTTGAGCTCGAGGCCCTTCTCGAACATCTTTCGTATCCATGACGATCCGGCCATGGACTCCTTGATCTGATTCGTTACCGTTTGCATGGGAAGATTATAGCAAAAATGGCCCGTCTGCGGTCATCGCGTCTCCGGAAGGCGGTCAGGATCGTTCGAGCGCAGCAGGAGCGACGGGTTTGACTTGATGTCGTTCGCGAAGTCGCGCAGGGATGCGCTGGTCTCGCGGAGGTTGTCCAGTATCTCGCCAAAGTTGCCGCCGTTGGATTCGAGCAGCGTTCCGAGCGAAGAGAGCGTGCTGTTGGCGCTTTCAAGAGTCCCGACAATGTTGGTCCATGCCGCCAGGAGGTCCATGCGGTTGATCTGGTCGAGGATCTGCGTCGCCGAGTCGGCGGCGCTTTGCAGGATGGAGGGCGCAGGCGGGATTGTGACGCGGCGCTTCTCCCAGCCGATCTTCTCCTCCGGCACCTTCCCCTTGGGAAAGTTAAGCTCGATGTGGGAAAGCCCCGTCACGCCCGACGCGGAAACCGTGGCGTGGAGGCCTCGGCTAACGAACCTCTCCAACGTCTGCTCGGGATTCTCCGAGTGGTTCACGCGGAAGAGGCGCTTGTCCAGCGCCAGCAGCACGTAGATCTTGCGGCCGTCCTCGTGCGACGCAACGTCGTACACCGCGCCTATGAAAGATATGCGCTTGACCGATCCGACGCGCACGCCGCGCAGGTTCACGGCGCTGCCGACGTCCAGTCCCGAGACATCGTTGGAGAAGAAGGTCTCCGCATAGAACTCGTTCTTGTTGCCGCCCGCGCCGCCCAGCCAGACTAACGTCACCAGGATGAGGACGATACCGAGTATGATGAAGCCGCCAATCCTCGCATAATTGGCATGGTTGTCATTTGCCATTGGAACCTCCACGTGTGAAGAACTCGCGGACGAACGCGTCGTCCGACGTGTCGCGCAACTCGGCCGGACGGCCGAGAGCAATCATCGCCTGCCGCGCGCGGTCGAACATCGCGCACCGGTCGGCGATCTTGAAGATACTGGGGAGCTCGTGCGTCACGACAACGAACGTCACGCCGCGCGTGTCGCGCAGGCGCAGAATCAGATCGTCTAGCGCAGACGAGGTCAAGGGGTCGAGTCCGGCGCTCGGCTCATCGAGAAAAAGGATCGACGGCTCCAGCGCCAGCGCGCGCGCTATGGCCGCACGCTTCTTCATGCCGCCGGAGAGATCCGCCGGCATCTTCTCGGCAGCGTCCTTGAGCCCGACCAGATCGAGCTGCATCAGGGCAAGAGTACGCCTGGCCTCGGCAGGGAGCCTGGTGAACTCTTCGAGCGGCAGCATGACGTTCTCCAGCACGGTCATGGATCCGAAGAGCGCCCCGCTCTGGTACATCACGCCTATCTTGCGCAGGATCGCTGGCCTGTTCGCGCGGTTCATCACTAGCCCGTCCACGCGGATCGTGCCGCCCACGGCTGGGTTGAGTCCGATGAGGTGCTTCATTATGGTCGACTTGCCGCATCCTGACCCGCCCAGCAGCACGAACACCTCGCCGCGGTTGACGGTGAAGCTCACGTCCCTGAGCACGGTTACGCCGGGATAGCCTGCATCCACGTGCTCGACCTCGATGATGGCCTCACCTGCGGGCATGGTCTCTCCCGATGTACTCGCAAGGCGCGCGCGAGGCGCATAGCCCCTGCAGGAAACGGATGCCGTACCAGAGGTGGGAAGTCACGACGCCAAACCACGTGAACAGCCACATGAACGGGTTGAAGCTGAAAGCAGAGAGCAACGTCACCAGAGCATAGAACCCCATGACTCCGATGTATGTCCAGCAAAGCACCGTAGTGACGGGATGCGCAGGCAGAGCGAAAACCGCACCGCCCAGCAGCACGCCCAGCACAAAGAGCGACGGGACGAAGTAGCCAGGCCGACAGCTTGTCGCCGGGAAGCGCTTCACGAAATATCCGCGATGGAATCCGTAGCGCCCCAGCTGACGCAGATGCGGCCCGAAAAGCCTGCGCCTATGGTGATATACGATTGCCCAGGGGTCGTAGACGATCCGCTTGTGCTCGCCAAGGACAATCGCCTCGCACAGCAGGGTGTCCTCGCCTGGCCAGAAGTCCGTGCGGTATCCGCCGATCTTCCGCAGGAGGTCGGTGCGCACCAGCAGGTTGCAGCTTGGATAGTCGTCCACGTCAAGCCGCACGCGACCGCCCACGTAGCGGTATCGGTAGTTGCCGGAAACGAACGCGTTCGCGTACACCCGTCCTCCGGCCTGCGCGAGGAACCCGTCTCCGGACGGCGTCACGCCAGGTCCGCCCACCCCGCCTATGGACGGCTCGGAGAAATACTTCACGGCGTTCTCGAGCCAGCGCGAATCCGGATAGGCGTCGTCGTCAATGAACGCCACGATGTCGCCCTTTGCCGCCGCGATGCCGATGTTGCGCTTCTCCGCCGGGCGCACCTTGCCAGTGGGGAGGAAGGTAAGAGCAAAACTCTTATTCTCCCCGTTCCCCGTTCTCCATTCCCCGTTTCCATTCTCGTCCGGGAGGACGATGACCTCGAAGTTACGGTAGGTCTGGGTCTCCAGCGCGGACAGGCACTCGTCAAGCATCCAAGACCCGCCGGGGCAGGCGATCACCACGCTCACCAACGGCGGCTTCTCCAGCGGCGGAGGAACCTCCACCTTCGCGTAGTAGTGCAGGAGGCGCAAGCGGTAGAACACCGCCAGGGTGTCCATCACCATGTCGCGCACCGTGCGCGGCTTGAGCGCGCCGAACTTCCCGCCAAAGCGGATCTCGACAGGCGCTTCGGAAATCTTCGCGCCTCGCCCGTATGCGATGGACAGAAGCTCAAGGTCGAAGGCGTACGTCTTGACCAGCATACGGTCGAGCGACTCGCCGAGCAGACGGCGCCTGAAGAGCTTCATGCCAGTCTGAGTGTCGGTGATGGGCAGGCCGATGAACAGTCGGACCAGGCCGAAGTAGATGGCGCTCGCAAGACGGCGATGCCACGGATACTGCACTTTCGATTCGGGATGGCGCTTCGAGCCGACAACGATGTCGCTTCCGTTCGCACGCATCGAAGCGAAGAACTTCGGCAGCATCTTGGGCGCTATGTCGAGATCGCCGTCAAGGAGAAGCACGTAAGCGCCTTGAGAAGCGCGGAAGCCGACCTTGAGCGCGTTCCCCTTACCGGCGTTCTTCTCGACCCAAACCGGCCGTACCACGTCCGGACGCTTTGCCGCCGCTCGCCGCAGGGCTTCGGCGGTGCCGTCGCCACTGCCATCGTCTACTGGAACAAGCTCGTAGCGAAAGCCTCCCTCGTCAAGGCAGGCGGCGACGGCATCCAGATTCGCCTCGATCGTGCCGCCGAGGCGATAGACAGGCAGTATGACGCTCAGGAGGTCCTCGCCGAGGACCTCCCGAACGCATGACCAGCCGCCATCAACACTCACGGAATCACTTCCAGAACTTGAGCGACTCTGTCCAAGAGCCGTCCTTCGAAATGCGAGCAGTGAAGCCGCCGCCTGGCGCCAGCTTGATGGAGAACTTGCTTGCGGACGTCACCTTCGCCACGCGACGCACGTAGTCAGTAGCGTCGCGGTCGGCGTTCACGCCGTCCTCGAAAATCTCGGCGTTCCACCCTCCTTCGCCAAGAAACGGCAACGGCAGCTCGAGCTCCTGCTTGTCCCAAGACCCGATCGCTGAAACGTACCACACGTTGCCCTTGCGGCGCGCGATGGCTGCGAACTTGTCCACTTCGCCAGCGAGGCCGATCGTCTCGTCCCAGACCGTCGGCACCGCCGCCATGAACTTGAAGCACTCCTTGTTCTTCAGGTACTGCGTGGGGCTATCGCACAGCATCTGCAGCGGGGCCTCGAAGAGCGACATGAGCGCCATCTGGTGGACGCGCGTGCCCTGCGAACCGGGCATCGTGTAGTTGGGCTTGAAGCCTGCCTTTGTGGCGTTGCGCATCGCGCCGGGCGTGTAGTCCATCGGACCTGCCACCATGCGCGTGAACACGGCCTTGAGGTCGTTCGCGGGGAAGTCGGAATCCTTCTCCCACTTAAGCTGCTCGAGGCCATGCACGCCCTCGTAGTTGATGATGTTCGGATACGTGCGCGAGAAGCCTGTGGGCTTGTACATGCCGTGGTAGTCCACCATCAGCTTGTACTTGGCCGCGATGGCGGCGGTCTTCTCCAGGAAGTCCACGAGGAACTGGTCGTCGCGGTCCATGAAGTCGATCTTGAAGCCCTTGACGCCCATGCCGGCGTACTTCTGGAACACCTCGTCCTGGCGGCCTACGAGCTGCGGCCAACTGCACCAAAGGATGATGCCCACGCCGCGCTTGTTGGCGTAATTCACGAGCTCGGGCACGTCAACCTCCGGGTTGATCTCCATGATCTTGAGCTTCACGCTCCACCCCTCGTCGAATATCACGTACTCGACGTCGGTCTTTGCGGCAAAGTCGATGTAGTACTTGTACGTCTCGGTGTTGCATCCGGCGCGGAACGGCACGCCGCTAACGTTCCAGTCGTTCCACCAGTCCCACGCCACCTTGCCGGGACGGACCCACGACAGGTCGCCCGAAAGCTTCGAGGGCGTGGCGAGCGCATAGACGATGTCGGCCTCGACCAGCTTCGCGGGGCCGTCCGCAAGCACGAAGACTCGCCACGGATACATGCGCGTCCCCTTCGTCTGCGCGAGGTACGGCAGACGTCCGCCAACGCGGCGCTGGCGCTGGTTGTCCGTGATCTTCGCAGGGTCTGGGAACTGCGCGAACGACGCGTTCAGCTTGGGCGCCGCCGCGTCCGCCACCAGATTCCAGCCGGGATAGTCCAGAAGGTCGCTCTCCGTCACGCACATGTTCGCGCCGTCCTTGTACTGCACGAGCAGCGGCAGGTAGCAGAGTCCCCTCTTCTCCTTCTTCATCTCGTCATTCAGCTTCCCCACCGTCGTCTTTGTGTAGATCGACTCCCAGCTTGACGCATGGCCTCCCGTCAGGCCTGCGTAGACCGTCAGGTCGCCGCACGGGAACGTTATGTCCGCAGCCTCGGCAGTCACCTTAACTAGAGGATCGGCCCACGCCGTCGCGAAGCGGTACGCGACGCCGTCGTTGCGCGCATGCAGGAACATCTGCCAGCCGCCCTCGAACGTCACCTTCGTCTCGTTGCCGTTATCTTCGATCGAGGCCCTCTTGTAGATGGGCGTCGTGATCGTGCCGGCATGCGGCACGCGGGCGCTCTCTGACACTTTCACCTTGCCGCCCAGCACGCCCTTGCCATCCACCGTCAGCGAAATCGGCGTAGGCGCGACGCGTTCCTTGCCGTCGCGGAAAACGGAGTAGGAAAGTACGGGTTCCGTTGTCAGGCGTATCTCGTTCCTGCCGTCGGGAGACTTCTCGGAGATCACCTCTGCGAAAGAGGCGACAGTCGCGACCAGCGTCGCGGTAAAGACAAGTGTTGTTTTCATGGGATTATTCTATCAGAATCCGCGGCGACTAACAAGCCTTCCTTCGCGTAAACAGAAGTACGGCCACTATCAGCGCCATCGAAGGCACAAGCATCTTCCAGGAGCCGAAGCAGACACGCATCGCGACCGCCGCCACGGCCGCGCATGACGCGCCGATCAATGCGGGCAGCCGGTTCGCGCGCTCGCGGCACTGGTCCGTGAGGATGACGAGGAAGAGCGCCGTCATGGCGAAGTCTATCCCTTTCGCCGCGAACGGCAGCGCCGCCCCGGCTACGGCACCGGCCACCACGCCGAATATCCAATATGCGTGGTCGAATGCCGCGAGGAGAAGGCAGTAGCGCGTGCCTGCGCGCCCTGGCGGATATGGGCACTGCACCTGCAGCGCGTACGTCTCGTCCGTCACCGTTCCGATGAGGTATGTGCGTACAGGCCATGGCGCCGCGGCGAAGCGGTCGAGCAGCGAAAGCCCGTAGAGGGAGTATCGGATGTTGAGGCAGATGACGAGCGCCGCCACGTCCGCGTACGCCGTGCCGGAACGCACCCAGTCCACGAAGAGGAACTGGAGCGGACCCGAGACGAGGATCGCGCTGCTCGCGCCCGCCCACAGGCTAGTGAAGCGCAGTCCACCGTGGAGAGCCAACAGCACGCCGGCCGCAAAGCCCATAGTGGAGTAACCTGTCAGCACCGGAAGCGAGGCCAGGAACGCCGGCCTCGCAATGGCCCCCCAAGATTCGCCGCGAGCACGTTCCATCAGAACAAATACCCGGAAAGGTGGCCGAAGATGACGCCAAACACGTACACCGCGGCTAGGATCAGAAGATTGTCCCTCATGCGCCTGTGCGTGCGGAAGAGAACGAGGAGGCCCAGCCCAGAACCTGCAAGGGATCCTGCCATGAGCGAGCCTGCGCTCATGCCGCCGTCCATGTAGAGTTGGGCGAACGCCACGGAAACCGCGCAATTCGGCACCATCCCCACCAGCCCCGCGAGCAGTTCGCCAACGACGGGCTTGTTCAAGACGAAGCTCTTGAGCGCGTCTTCGCCCGCGAAATGGAGCGCCAGCTCTACCAGCCCGGACACGATCAGGATGAAGACGAATATCTCCGCAGTGTGGATAAGCGCCGGCACCACTATGCCCTTGCGCTCCGCGCATCCGCACCTGCTGTGTTCGCACAGGTCGCTCACGTGAGGCGACGGATCATGCTTGCCGCGAGAGCGGAGAAAAGCGTCCACGAGCAGACCCGCCATCAGGCCGAACGCGATCTTGAGTCCCACGATCTTCAGCATCAGCCCGAGCGGCGCCTTTGACGAGACAAGCACGGGAATCAACTCGTCCGAGGTGGACAGGAACACGGCCACCAGCGTGCCGACCGTGATCACGCCGCCAGCATAGAGCGACGCGGCTGCGGCGGAAAAGCCGCACTGGGGCACCGCGCCGGACAACGCGCCGACGATCGGACCCCAACGACGGGCACGCCCGAGCGTTCGCTCGAGCGCACCTCCCGCATGCGCCTCGATAGCCTCCAGCACCAGGTAGGTGGGGAAGAGGAAAGGAAGCAGCAGCAGGTTGTCGACAAGTATGTCGATCAACGCCTCTATCATGCGGCGCTGATGGCTTCGTTCGGGCACGTACCCGCGCACGCACCGCAATCGACGCACTTGTCAGGGTCGATCGAGTACGGGGTGCCTTCGGAAATCGCCTCGGCCGGGCAAGCCTCCTTGCAGCATCCGCAGGAAACGCACTTTTCGGCATCAATCTTGTGAGCCATGTCTGTTACTCCTTCTTGTTGGGGTTTGAGATGCTGGTATTATCCCACACTCGCCCCCTGTTAGGCAACGGTAAGTTGCAGTAAAAAACGGGCGAGGTGATCCTCTGAATTTATGCCGTAACAGGCTGCAGATTTGTGCGCCGCTCCTCCACCGCGCGGGCTGCGGCGCGTCCCGCGGCCTCACCCATCTGGTTGCAGTTGACCATCACGCGCAGCGCGCCGTAGGCTTCGCGCTCGCAGTCGACCATCCGTCCGGCGCAGCACAGGTTCTCCGCGCCGACCGGCAGGAGCGCGCGCAGGGGAACCTCGTACCATGTGGGATACGGTCCCGCGTCCGTGCGCCACTTGCCGCGCCGCCACTGGATTTTCCCCTCGGGCGTCGCCTCCATCACATGCTCGTCGCCGTTGAGGTAGCGGAAGGTGATGCCGGCTCCTTCGTGGATGTCCACGCGATAGGAACCCTTCGCGATGCAGTCGTCGAAATGACGGCCGTACAGCACGTCCTTCGAGGTCACGCGGTACTGCGCCACGATGTGGCGCGACTCGCGCAGGCCCATGTCCGGCGCGACGGTCACGAGCGCGAGACGGCGCCCCTCGGGCATCGGGAACTTCCTGTTCGCGGCGTCGACGATCTGCTTCAGCTGCGCGCGCCCCTCGAAGAGTCCTTCGGTGAGGTCGCGCGCGACGGACGGATCGCAGGCGGAGATGCGCGTCGCCGCCAGGAACGTGAGGCCCGGCGCACCAATGACGGGCGCGGACCACTGGAAGACGTGCTTGAGGCCCGCGCCGCCGGACGGCCCCATGAGATTTCCAAAGGAAAACGACGGATAGGCCTTCTTGATGGCGTCCGCGCCCGAGAGGATGGCGCAGAGCGTGTGCGCCTGCAGGTCGTTGCGCGGCTGGGTCCACGTCTTGAACCCGGCGCGAGCCGCGAGGATGGCGTCGCCCGTCGCGTCGACGAACTGCTTGGCCGCGAGCGCGCGACGCCCGTCGCGGTCCTCGATCACCACGTGCGTGAGGTGTCCGGGACGGTCCAGCACGGCGTCCACCACCTGCGCCTTGA
>CAMPAF010000059.1 GCA_946631535.1 uncultured Verrucomicrobiota bacterium | reverse complement strand
TCGAGACGTCCTGGTTCTGGTTGAACTTCACGCAGCCGCAGCCGTTCGTGTTGCCGACAATCGTGTAGTCGCCGGCGAGCGAGCAGCCGTTGGCGAAGGTCAAGGTGCCGTACGCGCCGTCGAATACGGCCGCGATGCCGTTCGTGACGACGAGCTTCGTGCAATAGACGACGTTGCCGATGCCCTCGACGCGGGCGACGGTCTGGTCGAGGTCGTGGCCGGAGCTCCAGCTGCTGTTAAATCCGATTTGCGTGTGGGGTCCGATCTGGAGAGTCGTCGTTCCCGGCAGCACGTCCGCCACGCGGCATTGCAGGCTGCCGAAGTTGGTGCCGGTGGTAAACATCGTTCGCGTCGGGCCGTTGTAGGAGCAGGGGGCCGCCTTGTCGCACAGCACCACGTCCTTGTTCTTGCCCATGACGCAGGTCAGGCCGCCGTCGTGCTCGGCGCCGCTGACGAGCGGACGCGCCCACCAGACATGCTTCCCAAACGACGAATCCAGCACCGCGCCGCCCTCGCGCACGCTGAAGTTCACGCCGTCCCACTTCGCGTGCGTAGACGCGTAGAAAAGCGTGCTGTATGCGTCATCCGCAACGTTCGACTGAAAGCGCCCGCCGTCGAAGTTGAACGTGACATCCTGGTCGTTGCCGTACTCAAGGAGCAATTTCTTCGGACGGATCACGCCGCCCTTGCCGAGGCTCATTTCGTTCTTGCAGGCCTTGGTCTGCCCGAGGCGGAACTCACCCACCACAAACTCGCCGCCATTCGACACGGAGAGCTTGGAAGGCCCCGTCAACCCCATCAGCCAATGGCTGTTCGGCGTGTTGATCCTGCCGCCCACGACCTCGACGTGCCCGTAATTGCTGACTTCGGAGTAGTTGTTCTGCGTCGAGTACAGTTCGCCGGCCGTCAGCTTCAGATGACCCTTCGTGTTGCTGAAGGAAGAGCCGTTGCCCGTGACGTTCAAGATTTCGACGAGGCTGTGGCCGCCCATCTTTTGGCCGCCCGACGCGAGGCGGAACACGCCGTTGGTCACCTCCAGGCCGGCGCCGACGTACATCCGCCCGAGGTTGTTCGTGATCCCCTCGCCCGGACCGATGACCACCGTGCCGGCCCAGTCGCTCCGCACCTGGAACAGGTTGTTCGTCGTGTAGTCGAGGCCCGGGCTCGGCTCGGTCTTGATCTCGCCGCCGATGACGAGCCGTCCCTGCGAGCCGGTGTAGAACGTCTTGCCGCTCTGGACGAAAATCATGCGGTCGGACGGAGCACGCCGCCGTTGAAGTTGATGCGCCCGTAGCGCGAACCGTTGTCCTCCCAGAAGGATTTGACATACAACGCGCCGCCCGCGTTCAGGTCGATGCTGAAATACTCTTTCTTGGCCGCCGTTCCAGCCTCTGCGCCGACCACCCGCAACAGCCCGGCCTTCACCACGCCGCCGTCGTTGATGACGATCCGCGACGACGGAAACGTCCCCGTAAAGCCGTTCATGAGGTCGTTGCCGAGAGCGGTCGCGTCAAACGTGCCGTTCGTGACGAGGAGAATGCCGTTGTTCGAATGGGCGTACGCGCCGCCGGTGATCTTCACGGTCGCGCCGCCGTCGACGATGAACGCGTCTCCGTTGTTGACGAAGGCAGCGTCCCCGTAGGCGCCGCTCGACCCGGCACCGGAGATCGTCGTCTCGCCGCCGTGGAAGTTCAGTGTGCCGCCCGAGGACGTCAGCGACGTGAGCGAGTTCGTGCCGGTCACGACGAGCGTGCCCTTGCCGCTCTTCGTGAAGCGCGTCGTGTTCGTCACGCTGTCCAGCGTCTGGGTCTCGCCCTCCGCCACGGTGTACGTGTCGCCGCGCGCCGGGGAGATTGCGATTGTCGCAATCGCCGCCATTGCCATCAGTTTCTTCATGCCAGACTTCCTTCCAGTAAAAGCGACTATCTCCATCTGCCAGCCACGGTCCTTGGCATTGGCAAGGGAGAATTCATAGGAATTCTACCAAAACTCCCCTCTCCCCACAATCCCGAAATCCCACTCCAAAGATTCCGAATCATCGCGAGCGCGTCACTCCCGATGATTCGGAATCTTTGCTGCTACCCTATGTCGTGAAACGCGATTGCTGATTTTATGGTATAATGTCTCCGCATTTTCCCCGAAAGGACACATGAACCCTATCGCTAAACGAACATTTTCTGGCCTCGCCGTAGGCATTGGCGTCATAGCTCTCTTCCTGTATTGCCCTCTGCGCGGCATATTCCCGATCGTTCTCGCCCTATCCACCCTAGCGCAGCTGGAGTTCTACCAGCTGGCCAGGAAGTACCAGCCCGTCACGTGGTTCGGGCTCATCGCCGGCGGAGCGTTCGTATCGGTCGCCGGTCTGTACGGGTTCAGCCCCGACCTCTTCGCGGTAGTGTTCTACTTCATCCCCGCAGTGCTGCTGACGTTCCTCCTGCTCTGCCTCTTCGTGCTCTTCAGCTCCCGATACGCCAATCCCATCGGCTCGATCGGTGTCACGCTGATGGGTTTCCTCTACGTCCCGTTCCTTCTCGCGTTCTTCCTCCTGACGACGCAGTACACCGGACACGGGTTCTGGGGCGGCGAGGCGTGGACCTCGCGCGCCGGACTCTACACCCTCCTCGCCCTGGTCGCCATGGCCAAGTTCTCCGACACCGGCGGCTTCGCGTTCGGCGTCGCGTTCGGCAAGCACAAGATGTGCCCGTCCATATCGCCCAAGAAGTCGTGGGAGGGCCTTGCCGGCTCGATGTTGTTCGCCGCCGCCACCGCGGCCGTGTTCCTCTGGCTCGCCCGCCGCTTCGGATGGGCGGATGACATCCTCGCCTGGGAATCGCTCACCTACCCGCGCGCGCTCGCCATCGGCGCCGCCACGGCGCTCGTGGCCACGGCCAGCGACCTCATCGAGTCCCGCTTCAAGCGCGAGGTGGGCGTCAAGGACTCCGCCACCTTCATGCCTGCCGGCATGGGCGGGTTCCTCGACATGCTCGACTCTACCCTCTTCCTGCCCGCGATCGTCTATCCGCTGCTGATTGCCTTCTCCTAAGATGATCCAGTCCGCCAAGGCTTACGTCAAACGCATACTTGCATCGGCAGCGCCATTTGTCGCCGTCTTCACGGCGGTCGTCCTCCTTGACCTGCTGCTCCAGCGCGAAGTGCGCACGCAGCTTGAGATCTTCTTCGAGGGCCCGTTCCTATCTTGGCTTTTCCGGTTCGGCCGTGCGCTGAAGTGGGGGCTGCTCCTCTCCGCGCCGGCGTTTCTCCTTGGCCGGCGCGCCCGCCCATTCTATCTCGTCCTGTGGCCATATCTCGTGCTGGTGGAGACGACAGAGGCCGTCGCAAGAGTCTCGCACGGCATGATGCTGGACGGTGACTGGCTGATGATAGTATGCACGAGCTCGATGCAGGAGATGCGCGAGTTCTTCGGACAGTTCTCGTGGATTGGCGTGGCCGCGACGGTCCTCGCCCTTTCGGTTGCGATCCCTGCCGGACTGTTCCTCTTCCGCCGCGTCCGATATCCCGAGGTCTCACGCCTTTCCGCCGCCGTCGGCATCGCCTTCTGCGTGCCGTTCGTCATCTGCAACCTCATCCTGACAAGCCCGCTGACGGTCGGGAACGAGGCGATGTTCACGTTCCTGCCTGTAGACACGGTCCACAACTACGCGATGTACACGGACATGGCCAAGACCGCTCGCGCGCCTCGCCTTCCGGCAAACACCTTGGCAGACCCCGAACGCATCAAGGAGATGCTGGGCGTCTTCGCAATAGGCGAATCTGCCACCAGGACCCACTGGAATCTCTACGGATACGAGCGGCCGACAACGCCGATGATGTGCGAGATCAAGAAGGAGCTTGTGGTGTTCAAGGACGTACAGGCGATCCATGCCACCACCGGCAAGTCGCTCAGGAGCCTGCTCACCGAGGCGTCGCGGGACAACCCCCACGAGACCCGCTCCACCTTCCCACAGCAGTGCGCCGCCGCCGGATACGTATGCAGCCTTTTCTCCGCCCACTCGAGGTGGGGCCGGTGGGAAGGCGTGGAGTCGCTGCTGTTCACCGGATGCGACACGAAGTACTACCTGCACGAGCAGCCCGACAGCACTCCCGAGTCGCTCGACAACGACCTTCTGCCGCCGGCGGAGAAGGCCATCCGCTCAGCGCCCGCAGGACAAGTCGTATTCCTCCATCTCATGGGATCCCACGCGCCACCGCTTTTCCGCTATCCTCTCAACCGCGACATCTATCCGCGATACGAGGGCGATGTCGCGCCCGGCATCGCCGACCCGAACTCGTTCGTGGCGTACAAGTCAAACCTCTACGACAACACCATCGCATTCACCGACCTAATCCTCGGCCAGATGGTCGAGATGCTGAAGTCGCTCAATCGACCATGCTTTCTCGTCTATCTTTCCGACCACGGCGAGACGCCGTCCTCCCCCCACTGGCGCGACGCCTCGTCCCCCGACCTCCTGGCGGTTCCTTTCATCGTCTGGTTCTCGAAGGAATACCGTGTGCGCTATCCGGAGATAGTGGCCGCCGTCTCGGCGCTCGCGGACGAGCCGCGCGGGCTCGACCAGATGCTGCCGATCTTCAGGGTGCTGGTCCTCCTCGATCGGGCGGACGCGCTTGCGGCGCGCTAGGCCTCGAACGAGAAGCCGATCGTGCGGCCGGCCCAGTCGCGCACGTGCATGTCCCACTCCGCGGGGCGTTCCGCCTTCGGCTTGGGCAGCGGGTAGTAGAAGTCGCGGGCGTTGCAGAGGAGCGTCGCTCCCTTCGCCGTCGTGCGCAAGAGCCCCCAACCCACGTCCCATTCGAAGCCCAACGTCGGGATGCCGACCTCCCTCAGCATGCGCGCGTTCTCGTCGAAGTCGCCGCGCAGGTAGCCCGTCGTCCACTGGTGCGTGTGCCCGTGCAGGTAGCCGGGCACGATCCTGTTCTTGTAGATTGACATCGGGATGCCTAGCCCGGACGCGGGATGGTGCGAGCAGAGGAACGTCGGGCGCGTGGCGGAGGCGATCGCGTCGTTCAGCCAGTCGAGCTGCTCCTTGCCTAGTCCCTTCTTCGTGCAGGCGCCGTAGCTGCCGCGCTTGGCCGGCTCCACGAGGGAATCGAGCAGGATGAAGTCGGCATGCGGCGTGTTCACCACCGAGACGAACCGTCCCGGCACCTTGGTCGCCGTGTCGTATCCCGGGAAGCACCTGAGGAACTCTGCGCGGATGTCGTGGTTGCCCATGGCGCAAGTCACCTTGATGCCGGCGTCCATGAGCGGCTTGAGCGACTCGGCGGCGATATCGTAGTCTTCCGGCTCGCCGAACGCCAGCGAGATGTCGCCCAGGCAGAGCACGTTCGCCGGCGGGCGCGGCAACGAGAGGATCTCGCGCACGAGCGCCTGCGTCGCGGCCGGCTGGTGCGGATAGTCGCGCATCGTCTTGTACTTCTGCCGCGCGAGCGGCAGGCCCACGTGGATGTCCGATATGAGGCCGATCGCCTCCGGATCGAGCGCGCCCGCGGCCGCCTTGGTGGCGCATCCCGCCGCGCCCAGCGCGGCAAACGCCGCCGTTCCGGCGAGGAATCCGCGCCGCGTCGTCTTTTCGCAAGTTGCGTTCATCTCATTGTGCCTTTCGTTGCGTTTCGCATGCCAAGCATATCTTCTCATTCCGCGCCGGCCATCTCGAACTCCAGCACGCCGCCCTTGACGAGGTCGGCATGGCGGACGCGCCAGTCCTTCAGCTCGACGCCGTTCAGCGTCGCGCGGCGGACGCGCCAGCGGTCGGGCGCGTAGCCCTTGACGCGGATCTCCAGCGTCGCCGGCGTGTAAGGCGCACCGATCCGAAGCCGCGCGCCCTTCACGAGCGGCGAGCCGAGCTCGTACTCCCCGCTCGCGGGGTCGAGCGGATAGAAGCCGAGCGCGGAAAGAATGTACCATGCGCTCATCTGCCCGCAATCCTCGTTCCCGTCGAAGCCCTTGCGGTTCGTGGAGTACGCGCGCGTGAGGATCTCGCGCACGCGCCGCTGCGTCTTCTCTGGCGCGCCGAAGCGGTTGTAGAGGTAGGCACAGTGGTGCGACGGCTCGTTGCCGTGGATGGAGCTGTTGCCGCGCTCCGGCACCCAGAAGAGGGTGTCGAAGAACTCGTCAAGCCGCCTGACGGCCTCCTCCTTGCCGCCGAGCAGCGAGACCAGGCCGTCCGTGTCGAACGGCACGGCCCAGACGCCCGTCTCCGGCGACTGCTCGCAGTAGTCGTGGTACGGGTTGCGCAGCCTGTCGCGCGGCACGAGCAAACCGTCGGACCGGCGCGGCAGGAACTTCCTCGTGGCGGAGTCCCATAGGTTCGTGTAGCTCTTCGAGCGGCGGCGGAACGCCGCGGCGTCATCGCCGTGCCCCGTCGCCTCGGCGAGGATCGCCGCCGCGCAGTCCGCGAGGCCGAAGTCCTGCGTGCGCGACACCGACTCGCGCGTGAGGTCGCACGAGACGTACCCCCGCTCCATGTAGCTCTTCAGCCCGCCGCGCGTCTCCGGCGTGCGCCCGAACTGTCCCCTGTCCCGCCAGTCGCACGCGTCGTCGCCTTTCTGCGGGATGGTCGCGTTCTTCTTCACGGCCTCGTAGGCGAGGGCGAGGTCGAACCCGCGGAACCCCTTCGCATACGCCTCGGCCAGCACGACCTCCGCAGGCGCGCCGACCATGATGCCCGTGTAGCCCGGATTCGGCCACTTCGGCAGCCACCCGCCCTCGCGGTACATCTCGAGGAGCGCCTGCATCATGCCGTCCACGCGCTCGGGCGCGACGAGCGTCAGCCACGGATGCTCGGCGCGGTAGGTGTCCCACAGCGAGTAGCAGCTGTACATGGTGCCCTCGTGGACCTTGTCGTCGAAGGCCGAGTAGTAGCGTCCGGCCTCGTCGATCTGCCGGGGATATAGGAGCGTGTGGTAGAGGCCGGTGTAGAAGATGGTCTTCACGTCGTCCGGCGCATCGATATCGACGCGCGAGAAGTACCGCTCCCACTCGGCCTTAGTCTCGGCCACCACGGCCTCGAACGTCTTGCCGCCGATTTCCCTCTCGAGGTTCGCCCGCGCCTGCTCGAGCGAGATGAGCGACACGCCTATCTGCATCCCGCCCCTGACGTTCCTCACGCAGCGCCAGCCCCTGAAGTTGGGGAGCGGATAGCCGAGGTTCTCGTCGTCGCGGTTCGAGCAGTATCCGTCGAGGAGGCGGATGTTCCGCAAGTTGCCGCGCAGCCACGCGGCGTGCGCCGTGGCGGTGTACTCGAACGTGCGGCCGCCCGCAGTGACGCGCCCGAGGTAGGGAGTGTACTCGGCCTTCTCGATCTTTGCCGGCTCGATCGGTATGCGCACCTCGCCCCAGTCGCCCATCCAGATGGCGGGCTGGCGCGTGAGGATGAAGCCGATGAGCGACTCGTCGGCAGAGTTGAAGCTCAGCTGGCCGACGCGGTTGAGGCGGGGCATGGGCACCATGTGGAACGAGCCGAACGGAACGCCCGTGTAGGGCATCATCCCGCCGTACTGCGATCCGCTCCCCTCGGTGCCTACGAGCGGATCGACGAAACCGAGCGTTCCCTGATGCGCGGAGGCCGCGCCGCCGGCCATGCCGGCAAGCGTGACAAGGACAACTGCCAATCTCTTCATCTTTACCTTTCTCGCCCGTCGGGGCGGACGGCGTCAGAGCGTCGGGATCTGCGCGGCGGCCACGGACTGCCCGAGGCGGCGCGCCTTCTCGTCCGGCATGAATATGTCGATCTGCTCCGCGAGCATCGGGTCCACCGCCTCGAGGCCCATGCGGGCCGTGTTGAGGATGATGTCGCCGCCGAAGCCGCTGGTCACGCGCCCGAGGATCATGAGGTTAGAGTAGTCGTAGAACTCGTGGTACCACGCCGCCGCGTTCGCGAGGTAGCGACCTATCATCAGGTACACGCGCAGCGCCAGCTCCTCGCGCTTCTCCATCGCCGCCTGCACGGCCTTGAGCCGCTCGGGCAGCTTCATCGCCTTCGGGAACTTCATGCCGAACTGCCGTGCGAGGTGGTCCACGGCCTGCTGCGAGAAGTACATCGCGCCGACGCCCGCGTCGCCGCTCCACTCGTCCTTCGCTGCGTTCGGGTTCAGGTCCACCGGCGCGAACGCGAGCTCGCTGATGCGGCCAGTGAGCGCGCCCTTCTGGTTGATGTAGCCCGCGGCCTCGGAGGAGCCCATCGCGATGCCGAGGATGCCCGTGCGCTTCATCGCGATCGCGCCCGCGAGCGCGGTCACGTCGCCGTCGTTGAACACCTCGAACGGGCACTGCCACTCCTCCTCGATCCGCGTGAAGAGGTTGCGCGCGATCTCCTTCTTCTCAGGCGCCTTCTCTAGGACCGCGCGGATGAGCGAGGCGGGGCCGAGCCGCTTGCCCTCGAGCGTTCCCGCGGTGGAGCCGCCGATGGCGTCTACCTTGCCGCCCAGCGCCACCGCCGCCTCCTCGAGGCCGGCAGAGAGCTTCTCGTAGTGGTACTCGGGATCGGGCTGGTTGCGCGGGTCCCAGGGAAACTCCTTGGAGAACACGACCTTGCCGCGCTTGAGCGCGGAAATCTTGAAGTCGCTCGCGCCGAGGTCGAAGCCGATGCGGTTGCCGTTGGTGTTGCCCTTCACCACCACCTCGCGCTCGCACGTGACGGGCATCTTCCTGAGCGGCAGGATCGCCGTCTCGATCGGGCGTCCGTAGAGGTCTTTGAAGAACTCGTAGTCGAACGCACGCGCGCCCTTCTTCGTGTACGCCTTCGCGACCGGCTTGACGATCTCGTCCGGGCCGGCGAGGTACAGCTTCCAGCCGCCGGCGCTCCACAGCACGAACTTCGCCACTCGCTCCACCAGGTGGCGGACGCCGGGCAGCATCGCAGGATGGATGCGCGCGGGGATCGCCAGGTCGTAGCGGTAGACGTGACCGTCCTCGCGCTCCCATGCCACCGCGACCGTCTGCGCGGCCCTGTGGGCGTGCGCCCTCAAGAAGTTGAGCGCCTTGAGAGGCGCCTGAAAACCGGTGTCGGCTCCGCAGCCGCATTCGCATTTCTTGTTCGTCGACATGATCTGTTCCTTTCCTTATTCTCTAAAGCTCAAAACTCAAGGTCCGCCGTGAGCAGGTAGTGGTCGGTGGGATAGCGGTCAAGGCCCGGCCGCTTGTCGTCGTGCGTGACGAAGTTCTTCACGCGGATACCGTCGGAGACGTAGATGTAGTCGCAGCGCCGCCAGTCGATGTCCTTGATCTTCCCCCAGGCGTGGAACGTGTTGATCGGGCCGGGGTCCTTCACCTCCGAGATGTCGCGGGCGTCCTTTAGGTGCTTGCGCGCCTCGGCGGCAGGCTCGGTGGCCGGGCCACAGTTGTGGTCGCCGACGAACACGATCGGCAGACCCTCGCTGAACGCCTTCATGCGCTCCATGATGAGCTTCATGCCCTCGATACGCGCACGAGGAACGCGGTGGTCGGTATGCGTGTTGATGAAGCAGAACCTGCGGCCCGTCGCCTTGTCCGAAAGTATCATCCACAGGCACGGACGGATGTTCTTCGCGCCCCAGCCGAGGGAACGCGGGACGTCGGGCGTCTCCGAAAGCCAGAACACGCCCTTCTTGACGAGGTCGAAGCGGCTCTTCCGGTAGGCGACCGCCGTCGTCACGTCATAGTCGTCGACAATCGCCCATTCCGGCAAACCGTCTATGATGTCGCGGCACTGGTTCTCGTGCACCTCCTGCATGCCGAAGACATCCATGTCCAGCTTGCGGATGAGGGCGAAGAGATCGCCCTTGCGGTCCTTCCAGCCGTTTCCGGCCTTGTCGTCGCCCTTGTTGTCGTATCTCACGTTGCATGTGCCCGCGCGCAGCGCGAGCGTTTTCGCTTCTGGGGGCGTACCGCAACCGGAGACGGGGAGGAAGCAGGTGCAGAAGATCGAGCCCATGTCCTTCGCCTCGGCGAGCGGCGAAAGCGTGCAGGCCGCCGCGTCGTAGCGGTACGTGCGCAGCACGCCGTCCTTCTGGAACCCGACCGCGAAAACGCTTGAGGCTGGAAGCACCTCGAAGTCCCACGGGAAGGCGCCTTGCAGCTTCACGATGCCGCGGCGCGCGAGCGTACCCGTGGCGGCATCGACGGAGAACACGGCGATGGACTCGTGGCCGCGGTTCGAGCAGTATAGCTCCTTGCCGTCCGCGGAGAGCTTGATGGCGGCGGCCTTGGAGAAGTCGGTGAAGCCCTCCGGCGTGAGCTTGTGCTGCTGTATCGGCGTGAACTTGCCGTCCTCGTAGCTGTAGCTCGTCACGTAGTTCTCAAGCTCGAAGAGGAGGAAGGCGAAGCGTCCGTTGGGATGGAACGTGATGTGGCGCGGACCGGCCCCGGCGGGCGTGGTGACGAGGTCGCGCACGAACGCGCCGGTCGCCGCCGAATAGATCTTCACGCGGTCAGTGCCGAGGTCGACGATGCAGATGTACTTTCCGTCGGGCGTCACGCGCGCGCAGTGGCAGTGCGGACGGTCCTGGCGCGGCTTGCTCGGTCCTGTCGGGTCCTCCGACACGATCCCCATGAGCGTCTCCTTCGCGAACGTGCCGTCCGCCTTGAGGTCCACCCAGCCGGCCGTGCCGCGTCCGTACTCCGCGAACACGAGCTTCTTCTCGTCGGGCGAGAGCGAGAGGTGGCAGGGCGCGGGATGGCCCGTCATGAGCGTCTCGAGGTGCGTGGGCGCAGCGCCCGACGCATCGAGCGCGTACACGGCCACGCCGCCGTTCTTGCCCTTCTCGCCGGACGGATCCGCGAGGGACGTGTAGAGGCGCGTCCGCGCGCGGTTGACGGCGATGTACGTGGCGTTCGCCACGGGCAGCGAACCGCGCACGGCGATCTCGCCAGTCTCGACGTCCACCTCCACGATCTTGAGCGCGTTCGGCTTGACGCCGCTACTCGCGCCGATGTACCCGATCTGCTTCGCCCCGCCGCACGCGGCGAGCGCCACGGCCGCGACTGCGGCCACAATTGCCAGTTTTCTCATGCGCCTATTCTAGCACGCCCGCGCGCGCGGCGCAAGAGGCCGTCAGTACTCGCGGCCGCGGATGAGGGCGGGCAGCCACACGCGGTAGCGGTTGTCGGGACGCCAGACGTTGCCGGCCGAGGCGTAATCCGTGAAGTGGACCGCGCGCGGGTGGCACTCCTGGCCCTTGTCCTCGTCGTGCGAGCCCATGGGCAGGATGCCCGTCACGGACATGAACATCGCGGGATCGTCCGCACCGGCATCGGCAGCGTCAGCTCCACGATCTCGCCGTTCCGCCACTTGCGGCGCAGCTCGCAGTAGCCGCCGGGGGGAAGCTTCGCGTCCACGGGCTTGCCGTTGATCTTCACCGATGCCCCCGCCGCGAACGACGGGATGCGGCCGCGTGCATGTACTTGCCCCAGAACTCCGTCTGCCAGTGTCCCTTCGTCTCCGCGGTAAAGGGCGGCGAGCTTCACGGGGTCGGTTGCCTCCACGTGGTTCGCGAGCATCTTGTCGAGCCGCTTGCCGAAATGCCCGTCGGGGCGCATCTCCGCGTACGCTCCAGCCGCCACGAGGGCGACCGAAAGCCAGAATAGCCTTTTCATCGTAATCTCCGTTTTTTCATAGGAGGGATGGATTGTAACATTTCATCCCCGCCGCGCACAAGCGCAAAGTGGCCTGCCCGATCAAGCCGGGCGCATCTGCGTAATTCAGCGCCGAGCCTTCTGATGATTGGAAACAACTATTT
>CAMPAF010000058.1 GCA_946631535.1 uncultured Verrucomicrobiota bacterium | reverse complement strand
AGCATCTGGATCTTGAGGTCGATCTCGTCCGTGATGTCCACGAACTCCTCGGGGACGAAATTGACCCCGGCGAGCGTGTCCATGTAGTAGATCGGCACGAGCTTCGCCGCCTTGCGCGTCTTCGACGGCCAGTTCGGCAGCGTGGCCGTGAACGCCGCGTCGAAGACGAGCTTCGAGGTGGCGACGTGGTCGGGCATGTAGTCGTCGGGGTTGTGGGTGATGATCAGGTCCGGCTGGGCGTACTGGATCACCTCCACGACCTTGCTGCGGCTCTCCGCGTTGTCGGCGTAGATGTCGAGGTCGCCGAAGATGCCGTCAAGCACCTCGATGCCCGCGAGCTCGCCGGCGGCGCGCGCCTCGGCGGCGCGCATCGGCACCAGCTCCTCAGGCGGGATCACCACGTGCCCGAGCGATCCCGTGCACAGGTGCGCCACGATCACCGTGTCGCCGCGCTTCACGCATTTCGCCAGCGTTCCCGCGCACGCGATTTCAACATCATCGGGATGGCATCCGACAGCAAGTACTCTCATCTTATCCACCTTCCTGCGATTGGCAGCTTTTCTGCTCTGGTTTTCTTCCAATCGAGGCAGTAGCAAAATCCGGTAGGGACGGCGTTCCACCGCCGTCCGCAGCTGGCGATGGAACGCCAGCCCTACCAGAACGCCAAGGTTTTGCAACTGTCTCAATCATAATAATCGCCAAAGTTTTGACGTATTCTACCACATCGCCCCGTTCGGCGCAACCGTACATCGCCGTCCGCCATGCGACCCTCCCGTATGGAGAGCCGCCATCTTGGCGGCGCTTCAACCTCCCGCCGGCTACCACCGCATTTTGCAAAGTCCGGTGGCATGCGCGAAGGGTCTGTCCCCTCTGATTATGTCCCCTCTGATTACTACACCTGGAGGAAGCCGCCGAAGCTTGTGGACGGCGGTGGGTCGGAGGCGGGAGCGGCGGCGACGCTTTCGTCGGGACGGTAGTTCGCGACGATGCTCCGCCACACCGCAAGGGTATTCACGAACGACTCCATCACGCTCGCGAACGAATCGGCGTCGAGCAGCGCAAGCGGCTCGACGCGGCAGAGGCAGAACCTGCCGGTCTTCTTGTCGCGCGAGAGGGTCGCCCCCGCCGTGCCGGCAAAGAGGTGGTTGGCCTCCAGCATGGTCGATAGGAGCTCCTCGATCCCATCCTGCGGCGTTTCGCCGATTTCGCCGTAGATCGAAATCTTGTCCACCTCGTCTAGATGCAGGAACGTCACGGTCATGTCGTCCACGCCGACGACGCAGGACTCGTTGTCGGCAACGAGTGCGACCCCGATTTTGGCACCGAACGCGGCTATCAGTTCTTCAAATGTCATGCTTCTTTTCTTCCTTCTATCTGGAAATAGACTTCACTGGTTGGACGATGGCGGCTGAGCCGCCTGCGACGACTGGGCCGGCGGATTGGCGACGCGCTTCAGGAACGCGAGCGCGGTCCTGATGTCGGCGTCGCCGGCGGCGATCTGGTCGATGTCCGAGTCGCTGAGGCCGGCGAGGCCGGTGCTCCATTCGGGATGGGCGACGTAGACCTTCGTCATCGCCAGCTCGATGAACGCCGTGCGCTTGCCGTCCTGCGCCGCGCGGTCGGTGCGCTGGTGGAAGCCGGCGGCGTCCAGTTCGCACATCACGTTGTCGATGTTGAAGCGCAGCGTCTCGACCACGGCCGCACGGTTGGCCACCGAGGTGTTCCACCCCGCCGTCGTCAGGATCTTCGGCAAGTCCGGACGGAACCGGAAGTCGCGCATCGTCTTTTCGACCGTGGCCGTCTCCAGCCCGAAGAGGCCGTGGGCGTTGGCGTAGCTACCATAGTTTTTGTCGACGAATTCGGCGCGCGCCTCGCGCTGCTCCTCCTCTTTCGCGAGCTGCTGGAACGTCGTGAGCAGCCCTATTCCGCCTTGGAGCAGCCCGCCGACGACGCTCTTCATGTTGGAGCCGACCTGTTTCGCAAACTCTTCGCCGCCCCGGTTGATCGCGTTCGCGAATCCCGCCGAGGCGTCGTCGTATGGCGGGCACACCCTTATGTGCATTCGCGTCGGCATGGTAAGGCCGCAGATGTCGAACATCGTGCCGTTCGTCTGGCCGACTTTGATGGCCAGATTGCTGGCGAAGGCCATCCACGCGTCGCGGTCCCCGGCCTCCATCGACGCCGGCTGCTGCGCGAGTGCGTCCAGCAGGCCGCTGGCGACAATGGCAAGGTACGGGTCGCTCTCGTTGACGAGGCTTGTCGCCAGCGCCTTGAGCTGATCGAACTCGCCGAACAACGCCGCCTTCGCCGTGTCTGGGTCCTCGGAGTCGAAAACCGCCTTGACGAGGTCTTCGAGATGGTCCTGGTAGCGGGGAGAAGGTGCCGTCCGCCGATCGGAGAGGCCATACGAGGTGAGCTCCGTGATGAACGCCCCGCCTTTTACGTCGATGTTGAGAAAGCCGTCTTCGTCGGTGGGGATGTCCCCGACCCGGATGCGTTTCGCCATCATCTGGAACAGGTCCTTGAACGTGACGTCGGTGCCGTCGTCGATCTTCTTCTCCGAATGCGCCATCTCGTGGAACGGCTGCAGGAAGGCGGGAAGCGTTTCGCCGGGCTGGAGGTCGGCGGTCAGTTCGAGGGACTCGACCGTCGTGCGGATGTTCTCCATCTGCTCGTTCAGGAGCCGCGCCGTCTCGTCCAGCCGCTGCATGCTCTGCATCATGTTGAAGATCGGGCCGGGCAGCTCCACGTCCATCTGCTGGATCAGCTGGAACGCCGCCGCCATCACGCGCCCGGCATCGGACACGTCGCTGCGGTCGAACAGGCTCTGCAGGTTCCGCACGAGCTCGTCGCGGCAGGCGTTCAGGCTCTTCTTGCCGTCCGCCGACAGCAGCTTCTCGTAGTAGCTGACGAAGTTCTTGGCGTTGCGCGCCGGAATCCACGCGAGACCCCACTTGAGGTTATCGCGGTCTGTCTCGGACAGGCGGGAGGCGTTGCCGTAGTCGATCACCGTGAGGGTGGAGGCGTCGCACATGAGGTTGCCGGCGTGCACGTCGCCGTGGAAGAAGCCGTCGCCGAAGATGGCCTCGTACGCCCACTTCTCCATGAAGCCGACCAGCCGCTCCTGGCGGGCGTGCACCTCGTCATAGGCGGTGATCAGGTTTCGCCGCGCGCGGAACACCTTGGTCATGTCGCCGCTCTTGTAGGTGACGGTGCCGTCCTCGTTCCGCACCCGCGCGAAGGAGGAGACGATGCCGGCGACCTTCGCCTTGCTCTGCGCGACAAACCGGTCGTAGGTGACGCCGGGCGCCTTGCGCAGGACGAGCGTGTTGGCGGTGGCGTTGATGGAGGGGTACAGCTCCATGCTCCGCACGCCCGCCACGGTATCCTTCACCACGCCGGAGGTATAGACCGTCCCCTGCTTGATGTTGTTGGCCTCCACCGTGAAGTCGAGCTCCTGGAAGATGCCCTCGAGGCGGACGTCGAACACGCCCTTCATGCCGGGGGTCCTCTCGGCGATTTCGAGGAAGAGGTCGCGCTCGCGTGCGGCGCGGCTCTGCGCGTCCGGGCGGAGCAGCTTGATCACGCACTCGTCGCCGAGCGGGTTGTCGGTGGTCACGACCTTGCAGAGGAACGCCTGCCCGACGGTGGCGGCGCCGAGCGACCGGGTGAGCTCGATGCGCTGGATGCGCCCGTTGGAGCGCAGCACCATGTCGAGCAGGGAGGCGCGCACCATTTCCGGGGAGATGGGCGGCAGGTTGCTCTTGAGGTCGGTCACGGCCTCGCGGAGATCGTCCGGCAGCGCGGTCTGCGGCAGGCCCTGCATGAGCTTCTGCAGCACGGGGCCCGCGCCCTTGATCATCGCGCCCAGGATTTCGCCGAGGCTGGACTGGTCGCCGGCGAAGCGCAGCAGCGAGGACGCCATGCGGTGCCGGTCGATCGGCTCCATCTTGGAGAAGTATGTGGAGAGCGCCTCCATCAGCAGCTGGCCGTAGCCGGTGTCGACGTCGAGCGTACCGGAGCCCGCGATTTCGTCGAGCGTCTTCTGCCAGAGCTGCTTGCCCTGCACGGAGGCGGTGGACCGGCGGAACGCGGCGGAGAGCTTCTCGGTGAGCACGCCCTGCATCCGGGCGAGCACCTTGTCGGAGGAGGAGGCGAGGTCGCCGGAGAAGCCCTGGAGGAAATCCTGGATCCGGGGGTCGTCGCCGGTTTCCAGCTGCCGGTAGAACGCGTCGATGCCGCCGGCCTCGGCGACCAGGGCCTTGAGCTGGTACATGCGGGCCGTGAGGGTGGTGGTCAGCTCGTGGATGCGGGGCGTGCTGCCGTCCTTCGCCTCGCCGGTCGCGAGGCTGAACGACTCAAGGATGTTGGAGGACGTGTCCAGCGAGCGCAGCACCACGCCCAGCTCGTACTTGTGGGCGAGGAGCGTCGTGCGCATGATGTCCGCGTCGGTCCGGCCCGCGGCGCGGTCGAGGTCGTAGCGCGTGGTGTCGTCCGGCATCACCAGCTCGGCCACGAACTCGTGCACTCGGCGCACGCGCGCCTGGGCGAGCGTCTCCCCTTCGCGCACCGCGCTCTCCTCCGGCAGCTTGACCATGCGGTCGATGTCCGCGGCGTCGGTTTTCTGCATCTGCTTGTAGAGCTCCAGGGTGGCCGCGCCGTTGAAGCGCGCCACGCCGTCGCCCCCGAGCTTCTCAAGCTCGCCCGCGAGGTAGTTCTTCGGGGAGCCCGCCTGGTCCAGCATGCCGCGCGCGATCGCCACCACGTCGCGGGTGGCGATCGCGCTGAGCTCCGTCGCGAGGGTGCCGGTGAGGCTGAAGATGACGTTGAGAGCCAGCTGGCGCGCGCGGCTGCTCTCCTGCGCGGCGTCGTCCCCGACGGCCGGCAGAAGCGCGCGCGCCTGCTGCCGTCCGTACGCCCCCACGTTGAGGGTGATCTCGTCTTCGATCTGGTTGATGAACGACGCGATGTCGAGCGGACACGGGAAGATCATGTCCATGGTCTTCTCGACCTCGACGACGTTGCGGCCTTGCAGGGTCCACGTCTTGACGCTCCATCCCTTCCCCTCGGCGGTCAGCACGCCGGCGTCGGACTTGACGAGGTTGAGCTGGATTCCGCCGTAGGTGACGGTGGCCTGCGCGGCCTCGGGGGCGGCGGCCATCTGCTTCAGCGCGTTGAAGATTTTCAGCGTCTCGTCCACGTAGGCGGTCGTCGGCGAGGCCGTGCGCATGAAGAACAGCGCGGCGGCCTTCTGCTCCGGCGCGAGGCGGGACATCGGGTCGAGGTCGTTGACCTTGACGCTGCCGCCGACATTCCTGGCGATGATGTCCCTGATCCGGCTCACTGCGCTCCGCTCCGTGGGGTCGGACTCGCCGATGGGCTTGCCAAACAGGCGGAGGCTGAGCGCGTCCAGCCCGTTCGCGTCCATCTGGTTGATGTTGAACAGGAGCGCCAGCTCAGACACCAGACCCCGGGCGTCGTTGCCATGCTTCGCGCAATACGCGTCGATGCGCTCCGCCGTCAGTCCGCTGCGCCGCAGAAGCTGGTAGGCCTCGCCGATGTCGTCGGTGTTAAAGCCGCTCAGGTACTCGCCGGTTGGGGACGCCAGCGCAGCAGCATCGCTGACGAGTTCGCGCAGGACGGAGACCGTGGCGTAGCTGACGTTCCCGTCGAGGGGCAGCGCACCCTTCAGCAGCGCGTTTCCGATCTTCTCCAGGCTCTTGCCGCTGTTCTTGAAGATGGATGAGGTGGTTTTATATTTCTTGTTTTCGATGATCGGCGAGGACTGGTGCATCCACGATTCGAGCAGGGCCTCGGCTTCGCGGATCTTCGCGTCGTCCGTGGCGGTTATCCCGTCGTGGTAGAGGTTGTAGGCGTCTCGCGTCAGCAGCCCCAGGAAGACCTGCTTGAACGCCTCGAACTTGCCCTGCTGCTTGAGGTGGTCGATGTCGAGCCCGAACACGCCGTCGCCGCGCTTCAGCACCTCGCCCGGCAAAATCTCGGGAGCCGGGCGCGCCTCGGCCCTCGCCACGTCCTGGTGCTGCTCGATCGCGGCGGGGAACGCCTCCGCCAGCGCACTCCGCAGCTTGTCCATGCCGGCCGCGCCCGTGTAGGCGCCCACGTCCAGCGCCACGCCGTCCTGCGCGGTGCCAAGCTCGGCGGCGCAGGCGGCGATGCGCTGCGAAACGACTTCCGACAGCACGGACTGGATAATCGCCTCGCCGGGCGTCTCGCCGCCGATCTTCCTGAAGCCGATGACGTTGTTCTGCTCGTCGATCTCGAGGAACGGACGCGCCTCCTCCAGGTCGGTGAACACCTCCCGCGCAAGTTCCTGCAGCTCGAGATTGCCGACGTTGAGCGTCTTGCCGAGCGCGGCCGAGGCCCGCACCATGTTGCGGAGCTCGTCGAACGACTTGAAGCCCACCCCGCCCTGGCTCGCAAACGGGTTCGCGCTGTCGACGGTGTTCTGCTCCGGACGCGCAGTCGGGAGCGACAGGGCGTAGGCTGCGTCGTCGTCCACCAGGCTGGCCACCTTCGCGGCAAAAAAGGAGAAGATTCCCCCGGTGGCGACCCGACGGCTGGCGCCCGGATTGGCGAGCTTGTCGACGAACTGCGCGACGTTCTCCCTCAGCGCCAGCGTGACGGCGGCCATCGAAGACCGGGTCGGCGGTATGTTGCCCAGCTGCATGACCTGGTCCCGGAATGCGGACAGTCCCTCCTTGGCCTTCGCAATGTCCTGCCGCTGGGCGTCGCTCAGGACGAGGGACGGAAGCCCTCCCGCCGGCTTCCCCGCCGCGATGTCGTCCAGCAGCTGGAGGTGGTTGTCGATTTCCTTGGCGAATTTTCCGGCCGCGAAGGCCATCTCGTTGGCGTTGAACTCGTGAAGGAGGGGCTGGAACTCGTCGCGCAGCACCTGACCGATGCCCTTGCTGAAATCCGTGCCGTTGGCCATGCCCTCCGCCACCGTCTGGCTGAGCCGCTCCATGGTGGAGCTCACATTGTGGAAGAATTCCTGCTTCGCCTCAACCGGCCAGTCATCCGCCAGCGCGAGCATCCGGTTGGCGGACGTCGCGAACGAGGACATCAGCTCGGCCACCGGGGCGTACTTCTCTGCGTTCTTCATCGCCGCCAGGTCCACGGATGCAGTGGAGACCATCGTGCGGCTGGAAACGATCTTCGTCTTCGCGTCCTCCGAGAAGGTCTTGAACGCGAGTTCCGGGAACTTCGCGTCGGCAAGGCCGGCGCACAGCCGGACGCCGTCTTCGAGCGACGGCTGGGCCGGCACCGCGTCCAGCAGCCTCCCGACGCTGTCGGCGAACGCCGCCACCGCGTCGTCCATCTCCTTGATAGAGTCCTGCGAGACCTCGCCCGAGAGGAAGAAGTCGGCCTTGAGTTTCGCCAGGAACTTCGCGGTCTGGGCGGAAAAGCTGTCCAGGGTGTCCGCGACGGCGGAGCACTTCGCCTCCGTGAATTTCTGGGAAACCTCGGCGAGACGCCCCTGGATCTGGTCCAGCGTCGTCGAGAAGTCGTTGGTCAGCTTGACGTTGGAGTCCACCCGCGCGTCGCAACGCGCCTTCAACTCGTTGAGGGCGGCGGTGAAATCCGCTTCATATTCCGCGGGCATCTTCTCCAGCCGACCCGTCCCCTGAGCGAGTTGCCGCAGCGAATCGACCAGGCCGTCGACGGTGGTCTTCGCCGCATCGCGGATCGTCGCGAGGGAATCTGCGCCAAGCGCGCCGCCCTTTTCGTCGATGCTGCCGGCAATCGTCTCCAGCATCGCCGCCCCCTGCACCGCCAGCGCGTCGATCCGCTCCGCGAGCTGAGTCCGGCGCTCGTCCTGCTCGACCTTGTCCGCGAACGCGGGGTTCGTCTGCACGCCCGTGAACGACTCCACGCTGCGCTCGCCCTGCGGCGAGATCTTGAGCGTGAGCGACGACGCCAACTGTCCTTTGGAATTGAGGGAGATTTGCACGAGCACGTTGCCGTTGGCGTCCCCCGACACCCGGCAGTCGCAGCCGCTGGCGTCGACGCCGACGTCCTCAAGTGGAATGCCTGCAAGGTTCGCCACGCCGTCCGCAAGCTTGTCAAGCGGCGTCGTCAGCGCGCTCTTGACCGCCATCGCCTGGATGCCGTTGCCGCGGCAGAACTTGTCAATCGCGCCGTCCAGCGTCCCGGCAAAGCCGCCTTCCGACTGTTTCTTGAAGGACTGCTGCCGCGTGCCGTCGTCAAGCGTCACCTGGACGTTGGGACGGTTGTCCATCTCCTGGACGAAGGCGGCGGAGACGGATGTGGGGCCGATCTCCGGGGATGGCTGCCCCCGGAGGAAGATCCGGCTGTCAAAAGCGTCGGGGCCGAGCGAGAACTGTTTCGGTGTGGTCAGGTTCTTCCCGTCCTTCACCGCCTGCTTACTGACGGCCTCGGCCTTCTGCATGTCGGTAACGGCATGCGCAAAGTCACGGGACGAAACGCCCAGATCGTGGGCGAGGTAGGTGCCGGCATTCTTGTCCCGCGGCAGCATCGGCTGCGCGTAGTCCCGGGCCTGGTCCAGGAACGACGGCAGAAACTCCTTCACCTTCGCCTCGAACGCCTGGAGCGTCATGCCGTCCTTCAGCAGCGCCAGCGCGTTCGGACGGAACCGTGCGAGGAACGCGGCGCTGAACTGCGTCCCAGACTTCTTTTGGGCGTCGTCGAGCACCCGGAAGAGCGCCATGTCCGGACCCGGCAGCTTGGCCGCCAGCTTGCCGGCGTCGCGGACGAACGAGCTGACGGTCTTGCGGATGTCCGAGGTGATTTTAGCGCGCACCGCGTCGTTGGGCGCGGCGACGAGCTTGGTGCCCGCCTTGGCGAGCGCGGCCTCGAACTTGGCGACCATCTTCTCCACGTCCTTTTCCTTGCCGTGCAGCGACGCATTGGCGCACAGCCGACTAATCAGCCCGTCCGCCTGCGCGTTCAGACCCGAGCCCTCGGGGAGCGCCGCCAGCGCCACCTTGGCGCGGATCGCCTGCGCCTCGGTCACCAGCTGCTTCACCTCGCGCGCCGACAGCGGACGGTAGCCTTCCACGCCCGTGAATCTGCCGGCCGCGTCGGCCTTCCCGAAAAGCTTTTCGAGGATGCGGTCGAGCTCCTGCTGGTGTACGGGGTTGACGTCGCCTCCGCCGGTGATGATGTTCTGCAGCGCGTTCCCGAGCACCGAGCGCATCACCCCGTTCGCCCTCCCCAGCTCGGTCGGCGTCTCGTTCTGGAAGAAGTTGTGGTCGCCCAAGACGGCGCGTTTCGCGCTCTTGTCCACCCCGAACATGTCGGTATCGCGGTCGAAGACAATGTTGCTGTCGAGGTCGCCATTTCCAAGATGACCGACCATGTTGACGAGGTTTTGCGCAACAATGCTTAACATTTTTCCCTCTGCTTTCTTTTTTAGACTTTCTTTCCGCCCGGCATCCGCGCATTACCCGCACACCACGTCAGCGGATGATGACGCGCTTGCCGGTACGCGCGCTCTTGCGCTCGGCGTCGACGAGCGCGACCGAATCGCGCGCGTCCTGCGGCGTGAGCGGACCCTTCGCCGCCGTGCCGTTCACGTGCGCGAGGAACCACTTGATCTCGTTCTCGTATCCCGTCCCCTTCCCGAGCTTCGGCTTGAACGCCTTGCCTTTCGCGGGGTAGACTGTGAAGTCCTCGGCGGGGCGCGTGGTGCAAACCGCCGTCGCGCGCTCGAACACCACGCGGAAGCCGGCCTCGAAGCCGAACTCGCCCGTCGGCGCCCAGCTGACCGTAGACGTAACGACCTTGTCGGGATACTCGTAGAGCGTGTGCGCGTGGTCCGTCCAGCCGCCGCCCGCGTGCAGGTGCGAACGCGTAGTCACCGCGTCCGGCAGGCCGAAGAGCCAGTTGATCATGTCGGCGTCGTGGATGTGGAAGTCCAGCTGCACGCCGCCGGACTTCGACTCGTCGAGGAACCACGACTTGCCGCCCGAGTTCCATCCCGGCGCGTTCGAGAGGCGCGAGAAGTCCGCCGCCACCACCTTGCCGTACTTCCCGCTCTCGATCATCTTCTGGAGGCAGACGTAGGTGGGCCAGAAGCGGAGGCACTGCGCCACCATGAAGCGGCCTTTCGCCTTGCGAGCGGCGGCGAGCATCCGGTCGCACGCCTTCGCGTCGAGCGCCATCGGCTTCTCGCAGAGCACATGGTAACCGGCGGCGAGCGCCTTCTCCACCATTGCCGGATGGAGCGGCGTGGGGAGCGTGATGTCCACCACGTCGAACCCGCCCGCCGCGAGCATCGCGCCGAAGTCGTCGTAGATCTTCGCGTCGCCGTAGTCCGTGGACTGGTCCGCGCCGGCTATGTTGCCGCCGGAAGCCTTCTCGAGCTGCGCGAGGTTGGAGTCGCAGAGCGCCACCACCTTCGCGCCACGGAGCTTCTTCCAGCAGCCGTAGTGCATGCGTCCCATGAACCCGAAGCCGACTATTGCAATCTTTTTCATGGCCTCATTATACCACACCGCAGCGCAGAGCGAAAACCCTATGCGCGGACATAGGGCTGCGTCCACGCCACCTGCACCTTCGGGTGCTGGAATGCGCTTGCCGCCGGGCGCTCTGGCGAGATGATGCGCGCGCGCACGTAAAGGTCATCCGGCGCGAGCGTGTAGGAGGCCGACACCGCCTCGCCGATGCCGCCGGAGACGGTCTTCACGACGCAGCCGATCTTCTTCCTGTCGTAGACGTTGACCTTGCGCGCGTAGATCTTCCGCTTTTCCTCCTGCGCGTCCGGCGGCTCGATCGCCACCGTGCGCACCGGCTTCTCGGAGAAGTC
Source organism: uncultured Verrucomicrobiota bacterium (assembly GCA_946631535.1). The sequence continues at coordinate 966 of CAMPAF010000058.1, read as the reverse complement.
GCGCTTCGTCACGATGAACTGGATCGTGCGGCAGAGATTCTTCTTTCCGGCAACAGACACGGACAGCGTGCCGCTCGCAGGGTCGAATGAGAAGTCCTCTGGCTGCACGCCCTCGCACACGGCGAAGTCGCCGGCGTTCATCGCGCGGATCAGTGCCTCAGCCGTGAGCGCGTCGGCACGCACGAGGCTCCAGGCGTTGTACGGCAGGCAGTGGATGCCAGGCACCGACCCCACCGTGCCGAAGTAGGCGTGCGTGTCGTCGTTGCCCACGCCGTAGAGGAGCGGCTGGCCGTTGCGGACGCGGAACGCGTTCACCACGTCCCAGAAGCGGTCGGTGGCGAAACCGTCCGTCGGCAGTCCCTCGCCCGGCCTGTACGGGCTTCCGCCGTTGCACAGCTCGAAGAAACGCACCTCGGGGTTGGCGACGAGGTCCTCGGGGTTCACGTCGTACCAGCGCCAGATCGGGTGGTTGAGGATGAACATCGACTCTCGCCCCATCTCCTTGGCCATCGCCTCCACGGCCTTGAACGAGTCGCGGATGCGCTGCGCCACCGTGGCCTTCGTGCCGCAGTTGCGGAAATGCTCCGGCACGCCGGGCACGTTGAGGTAGTTCATGTGGACCTGATGCTCCACGCCGTCATCGTCGTACGTGCGCGTCGTGCCTTCCACGGCATCGAGCAGCAGGAACTCGCCGGGCTTCTCGAATATCTCGCGCATCTTCGCGTACGTCTGCACGACGGCCTCCACGGTGCCGTCCGCCGCCGTCTCGCTCTGCGCGCTCGCGGGAAACGCGCGGCGGTAGGCGTCGAAGATGTCCTGGTTGACGCGGCCCTTGCCCTTGCCGACCTTCTTGACGCGCCGCCCCTCGGCATAGACGTTGTGGTCGCTGAGGCCGAGGAAGTTGTATCCCGTCTCGCGATAGAACTGGATCGCCTGCTCGGGGAACGCGCTGCCGTCGCTCCAGTA